>NZ_JBDLZX010000001.1:419507-619633 GCF_040045115.1 Flavobacterium adhaerens
TAAATCATAAGTCATAAATCGCAATTCATAATTCATAATTCATAATTCATAATTCATAATTCATAATTCATAATTCATAAGTCATAAGTCATAAGTCATAATTCATAATTCATAATTCATAAGTCATAAGTCATAAGTCATAAGTCATAAGTCATAATTCATAATTCATAATTCATAATTCATAATTCATAATTCATAATTCATAATTCATAATTCATAATTCATAATTCATAATTCATAAGTCATAAGTCATAATTCATAAGTCATAATTCATAAGTCATAATTCATAAGTCATAATTCATAATTCATAATTCATAATTATTTATATGCCAATATCTCCCAATTTCACATCAGTTTTAAGTAAAGACTGGGAAATCAATTTTACGCAATGCAATCCGAATGGTTATTTAAAATATACGGAGTTGTGTAATTTATTGCAATTAACCGCTGCTGCCCACTCCGAAGTTGGAGGTATTAGTTTTACTGATATGCAGGAATTTGACCAAGCTTGGGTTATGAGTAGAATGCGAATCGAAATATCAGATTTACCCAAATGGCGTGATGTTGTAACGGTAAAAACTTGGATAAATTCATTAGAAAATTCACGTTCTGTAAGAGCATTAGAAATGTCTGTCAATGGAAAAAAAATTGTTGGTGTCGAAACATTTTGGGCGGTTTTCAATACCAAAATCCGCAGACCAGAACCATTAGCACTCCCTTACGAACATTTTGAGTTGTATCCAGAAATGAGAGCTACCCAAATAGGGTTTTCAAAAATAAATCTGCCTTCGGAAAAAGAAATAATTTTCGAAAAAACAGTCTCTTTATCAGACATCGATATTGTAAATCATGTCAACAATGTAAAATACTTAGAATGGTGTTTAGACCTTGTTGAGGAGACTAAAATTATGTCACAGCAAATTGAAAGCCTAGAAATGAATTTCCTCAAAGAACTTTCATTAAAAGATAAAGTGATAATACATGAATGCGTCAACGAAAAAGATGTAGTTTTTAGCATCACCAAAGACGATAAAACGTGTTATGCTTTACAAGTTAACTGGAAATAAAAATAGCTTCGATCATTTTCGAAGCTATTTTTATTTGTATCAATTTTGACTATTAAACCTACAATGATTAAAGTTTGTTTTGATAAACACTTTTCCCATTCATCATAACATCAATTTGAGACAATTTTTCATTATAAGTCGTTCTAAGATAATTTCCTTTAAAAACATTAATTTCACCAAAAATTCTACCATCTTCTTTAGACACAAATTCAAATGAAACTTTTTTATTATCTGGATCAATACTCAACGTATAGGTTGTAAATTTTGTTCCTTTAATATCAAAGTTTTGTTTGGTATCTATTATTTTATCCTCAATATAAAAATTAACAACCTTTTCGCTTAATGAAATATCAGGATAATATTCGTTGACCTTTTTTAATAATTCATATTGAGCAACATTTGCATTTTCATTTTTGGATATAATATTCTGTGCAAATGAAGCTGTTGTTATTACAAAACTCAATAATAAAATGTACTTTCTCATAATATTGCTTTTATTAATTCTATTAAAATTATAAAGCAATATAGAGCTAAAATTTAACAAATACTCAAAGAAGTGGCAATGTTATAACCCTTTCTTAAAATTATGTAAACAGAAAAACAATCGTTCTAGGATTTTTTATCTGGTCTAATAATCATTCGCAAAGATTGATCTTTTGACAAATAAGCGATCATCCAATGGTAAAAAGTATTCAATCTATTGCGATAGGTAATCAATGACATTAAATGTACAAACAGCCAAATCATCCAAGCCAAAAAACCTTTGAAATGCATTTTGGGTTTTGGCAAATCGACTACTGCTTTATTTTTACCAATAATAGCCATTGAACCTTTATCCTTATATCTGAACGGCTTTAACGCTTTGTTTTGAAGTAATAATTTAAAATTATTAGCCAAATTAACCCCTTGCTGAATTGCAACTTGTGCCAGTTGAGGATGTCCTTTTGGAAACGCTACATCATCAAACTGTATTGAAGTATCTCCAATAGCATAAATATTTTCAGTAGCAGCTATCTTTTGATAACCATCGGTGATCATTCGCTTACCTCCGCCATAACTTTCGGACGGTATTCCTTCGAAAACTTTTGCCGAAACACCAGCTGCCCAAATTAAATTCTTTGTCTTTATTGTATTTCCATCTGCAAAATACACTATATCATCTTTGTAATCAATCACACGAGTATTTAACTTAACAATTACTCCAAGCTTTGTTACAGCATCAAGAGTGTCGTTTTGGGAATCTTCGCTCATGGGAGACAATAATGATTCGCCACCATCTACTAAATAAATATTACTTGCTGTGGTTTCAAGCTCTGGATACTCTTTCAACAAAATACTTTTACGCATTTCAGCAAACATTCCAGAAACTTCAACACCTGTTGGGCCTCCACCAGCTACAACTATTGTCAATAAAGTTCTTCGTTTTCGAATATCTTTGCAAATGGCTGCTTTTTCAAGATTTTTCAATAATGCATTTCGCATCTCGATGGCATCATTGAGTGTTTTCATTGGGATTGCATTTTTTTTGACATTTTCCATACCAAAGAAATTCGTTTCGGCACCAGTTGCAAAAACCAAATGATCATAATCCAATTCACCGTTATTGAGAATTACTTTGTTTTCAGAAGGAACAACTTTGATTAATTCTCCTAAACGAAATTGCAGGTTTTTTTTACCTGCAAAAAATTTCCTAAAAGGATAACTAATACTAGAAGGTTCTAAAAAAGCCGTAGCTACTTGATATATAAGAGGTGGAAAGAAATTATAGTTATTTTTATCTACAAGAATCACTTCGATTCCCTTATAATTGGCAAGTTCTTTGGCAAAATTTATACCTGCAAATCCCCCACCTATAATTACTATTTTCATATTGACAATTTTATAAGGTTTAATTTAAAATTAAACTATCAGTGATTCTCAAAGATAAAATATTGACTTGGTTTTCACAAGATTAACTTGAAAACTGTTTGCTTTTTGTAAAAAAATAGTAAACTCAAAATACTATAAAAAAAACTCCTTAATTGCTTAAGAATTTTTTTAATTTTTGTGGCTCTACAAACGTAAATCTCATAATTTAACTGTAGAAGAAAATATAAAGAAAACAGATTTACTTCCCGATACAGAAATTAGCAAAAATATTCCCAAGTAATTCATCATTAGTAACTTGACCAGTTATCATTCCAAAATGATACAAAGCCTCACGAATATCAAGAGCCATCAGGTCGCTGGATAAGTTGGTTTCAAGACCAAACTTCACTTTTTGTATTTCCTCTAAAGCTTTTAGTAATGAATCATAATGTCTTGTGTTTGTGACGATAGTTTCATTATTTCGTAAAGCTCCAGTATTTACAAATGATAACAGCTTATTTTTCAAATCATCAACACCAATATTTTGTTTGGCTGAAATAGTTTGAAGTGTAATGTTTAATATTTTAAGTTGTTGAGAAATTGCGGTAATTTCATCTTCAGTCAACAAATCAATTTTATTAATAACTACAATTAAAGGTTTTAAAGGGTATTTGTTTTTAATTTTTTCAATTTCAATAATATATTCAGAGCTTTGAACCTTAAACTTTAAACTCTCAAACAGATAAAGTACTACTTGTGCTTGTTCTATTTTTTCAAAAGTTTTCTGAATTCCGATGCTTTCCACCACATCTATAGTGTCTCGAATTCCTGCTGTGTCAATAAATCGAAAACCTATTCCGCCAATAACCAATTCGTCTTCAATGGTATCTCGGGTTGTACCAGCAATGTCCGAAACTATGGCTCGTTCTTCATTTAAAAGGGCATTCAACAGAGTCGATTTCCCTACATTTGGTTCACCTACAATAGCAACTGGAATTCCGTTTTTAATCACATTACCCACAGCAAACGAATCAATCAAACGTTTTAAAACAAATTCGATTCGGTTAATAAGTTCGTTAAACTGAGTTCTATCAGCAAATTCTACATCTTCTTCGGCAAAATCCAATTCGAGTTCAATCAAAGAAGCAAAATTTAGGAGCTCTTCCCTAAGTTTGGCAATTTCGTTAGAGAAACCGCCACGCATTTGCTGCATGGCAATTTGGTGCGAAGCTTCATTATCCGAAGAAATCAAATCTGCAACTGCTTCGGCTTGAGACAAATCTAATTTCCCATTCAAAAAAGCTCGTAAAGTAAACTCTCCAGGATCGGCCATTCGGCAACCTTTTCGCAATAACAATTGAATGATTTGTTGCTGAATATAAGTCGAACCGTGACAAGAAATTTCGACAGTGTTCTCCCCTGTATAGGAATTTGGATTTTTAAAAATAGAAACCAAAACCTGATCCAATGTTTTTTCATTATCCACAATATGTCCTAAATGCAAAGTGTGTGTTTTCTGTTTTGTTAAATCTTTATTTTTAATGGATTTAAAAACTGAATTGGCTATCACAATAGCATCTTCACCCGAAACACGAATAATGGCAATGGCTCCCGCACCAGATGGAGTGGCTAAGGCTACAATGGAATCGTTTTGAATCATATCTTGAAAATTTATGCAAAAGTAAGCAAAACTATTAAGTCTTTTACGTTTTTAATATATCCGAAGGTTTACAAGATACTTCTGTTAGCTGTTCTATTATTGAAATTTCATTAGTAGATTACACAATCATTAATTTAAGATTATCCTTAAAAAAACTAAAATCTATCCTAATTAATTACCTATATTTGCGCCATCATTTTTTTGAATATACTTAAGTCAAGTATTAATTCATTAATCACAAATCAGACATAAATCAAAATTTCGGATCACAAACTTGGATCCATTCAATCGTTTATAATATCTAAAATGAGTCTATCAAAAACCGTTTTATACACTTTATTGGTTTTATTTTCAACAAATATTTTTTTTGGCCAACAAACAGAAGACACTCTAAAACCTCAAATCCCACAATTTCTTACCCAAAACTCTATAGCTTATTCAGATGCTCAAATAGAGCAAGAGTACAATTTTGATATGCTAAAATATACCGATAGCACTCTAACTTTAAAAAGTGGGGCCGTTTATCCTCCTACACAAAGAGACTGGAAAAGATTAGGACTTGGTTCCTCTATGTATTTAGGAGCTGCTGTAATCTCATTTGGAATATTATGGGCATTGCCAGAAAGCGTAAGTAATTGGGATAAAGAAGAAATCAAAGAAAAAGGAATTTTATGGAAATGGAAAGAGAACGTAAAAGCCGGTCCTGTTTGGGACGACGACGATTGGGTTCTTAACTACATAACCCATCCTTATTCTGGAGGAGTTTACTATATGACTGCTAGAAGTAGCGGTTTTACAATATTAGAATCTTTTGGTTATTCGGCTATCATGTCAACATTTTTTTGGGAATATGGTATAGAAGCATTTGCTGAAGTCCCTTCGATTCAAGACCTTATCATCACTCCTGTACTGGGATCTGTTGTGGGTGAAGGTTTCTTTTATGCCAAAAAAAGCATTTTGAGACACGACAGAAGAGTTTTGAAATCTAGATTTTTAGGATACACATCGTTATTATTAATTGACCCATTCAATACTTTATTGGACAGTTTCGGCTACAAAGAAAGAACCCAAACACAATTAAACCTTGCCCCTGTAGGTTTCGATCAAGGAGCAAACAAGGCAATTTGGGGATTAAATTTTAATATGCAATTCTAAATTATATATATTTTAATACAGTAGCTTTTATTTTATTAAATTATTTCTTTCATTCAAAAAAAAACTCCAAAGAGAAGCGTTAAAATTTAAAAATAAATTGATTTTTAACATCTCTTACTAGAAATAATTCTTAATTTTAAATCTGCTAGTCAACCCATTACCAATAAAACTATCATTAGTTAACATTAATGATTAGCACAGATTGTTCACTTATTTATTAACTTATAAAAACGATTTTTTTGAGTAATTTAGAAATTGTTGTCGCTTTTATTTTGATGTTTTTAAATTATATAATTTTCAAAAAGACTATTTCAAAATACAAGCCAATAAGAGAAGTGATTGATCAAAAAAAGCAATCGCTAAAAAGTAACACCTAAGGGTTCAGGAAAAGCTTTACATCCCAATAACATTATTGAGAGACATAATGAATTGTATAAAGAATGTAAACTTTCAATGTATATATAACCAATGGTCGTAATGTGAAATTTGCTTTAGCTTATTTAATCAAAGACTTAGACTTATAGACAACCATTCATAAAAGTAATTAGTAAACATTAATACTGGTATAAATATACTCATAGTATTAGGATGGGATAGAACTTACTTTTTGAATGAAAAAAGAGTTTATTTTGTTTCAGCTATAGGCTGTAAACAAAAATAAAAGAGAAAGACTAGTTAATATTAATTAGTCTTTCTTTTTTTTATTTAACCAAGTAGATACCGTCGTCTTTTATTTCAATTAGTTTTTCCTTATAAAGAGCTCCAATAGCTTTTTTAAAAGTTTTCTTACTCATTTTGAGTACTGTTTTTATATCCTCTGGATGCGAATCGTCATTTAGACGCAAGAAACCTCTACTTGCTCTTAATTCATCAAGAATTTTTTCGGCATTAGGCTCTATGCTTTGATATCCTTGCACTTGTAAAGCAACATCTATTTTATTATCAGGCCTGATATTTTTTATAAAACCTCGCATACGATCTCCTGTTCGAATCGAATCATCGTAAACTTCATCTTTATACAAAAGCCCTTTATGTTTTTCATTTATGATAACATTAATTCCAAGCTCTGTTATATGAGAAACGATCAAATCAACTTCTTCTCCTTTTTCTACAGTAAGAATATCATTCTTTAAAAATTGATTTAATTTGCTGGATGCAACCAAACGATTTGTCTTCTTATCCAAGTATAAATAAACCAAATAGCGTTTGCCTTTTTCCATTGGTCGTGCTTGTTCTTTGAACGGAACCAGAATATCTTTTTCCATCCCCCAATCCATAAAAGCACCAATTTGGTTAATATAATTTACACGCAAAAGTGCAAATTCATTCAATAAGATATAAGGTTCCAAAGTTGTAGCAATAGGCCTTTGCTCATGATCCAGATAAGCAAAAACGGTTATCTCCTCCCCTATCTCAAAAACATTTGGAACATATTTATTAGGCAAAAGAATATCATGCACACCTTCTGGATCTTTTTCTGGATTTCCCAAAAACAAACCAACTTTGGTATCTCGTAATATAGTTAATGTATTATATTTTCCTATTTCAATCATTTTGTTTAAATTCTTTGTCTTTTAGACATTTTAGATTGCAAATGTACAAAGATTACAGCAAGATCCTTAAGATGATCTTTTACAAATACAATAAAAAAAGCCATAAATCGAGATTTGAATTATGGCTTGAAACTATTTTTTAAAAAATTATTTATTTTCGTCTAAGAATGCTAAAACATTTTTTTCGATACGATTGTTGATGTCACTAATATCAGCCTTAACAAATTTTTCGCCAATAATATTTTCGAATAATTCGATATACCTATCCGAAACCGTTTCGATGTAAGCATCTGTCATCTCAGGTATTTGTTGTCCTTCTTTCCCTTGAAAACCATTTTCAATTAACCAACGACGAACAAATTCTTTTGACAATTGCTTTTGTTCTTCTCCTTTTTCTTGTCTTTCCTGATAACCTTCAGAATAAAAATATCGAGAAGAATCTGGAGTATGTATTTCATCAATCAAAACAATTTCTCCATCTTTGGTTTTACCAAACTCATATTTAGTATCTACCAAAATCAAACCTCTACTAGCTGCAATCTCTGTTCCTCTTTGAAACAATGCTCGAGTATATTTTTCTAAAACCAAATAATCTTCTTCAGAAACAATTCCTTTTGCTAAAATATCTTCACGTGAAATATCTTCATCGTGCGAACCATTATCTGCCTTGGTTGTTGGCGTAATTATTGGCTCAGGGAATTTATCATTTTCTTTTAAACCTTCTGCCATAGTCACACCGCAAAGTTGTCTTTTACCAGCGGCATATTCTCGAGCGGCATGTCCAGACAAATACCCACGAATCACCATTTCGACTTTGAATGGCTGACATAAATGACCAACAGCTACACTTGGATCTGGAGTTGCTATCAACCAGTTTGGAACGATATCTTGGGTCAATTCCATAAATTTTGTTGCAATTTGATTTAAGATTTGCCCTTTATAAGGTATCCCTTTTGGTAAAACCACATCAAAAGCCGAAAGCCTATCGGTGGCAATCATTACAAGTAAATCATCGTTTATATTGTAAACTTCCCTAACTTTTCCTCTATATACTGATTTTTGATTTGGAAAATTAAAATTGGTAGTTGTGATTGTATTACCCATTATGCTATGTTGTATTGTTGATTTATATGGTTGCAAATTTAAAACTATTTCAATGAGTTACACAATGAAAATGACAAGAGTACTAATAAAAATAAAAAAAGGGAATTCTTTCTATAGAAAACCCTTGATTTTATTTAAAAAACAAATTTATTTAAAATCTAACATTCCTTTTCCTAAATTTTTAATTGAATTATCCAACTCTCCAATTGTTGTTTCTGACAATCTTTTTATATCATTTAGAGTTGCTATATAAATTTGGCCACTATCTTTTTTTGGAGCGACTGGTAAATATACCACTACATTTCCGTCATCACTTTCGTCTATTAAGTAACCAGGTTGCCAATAATCACCCATCTTGAATAAAATTGGAACATGTATTGGCTTTTCTGTTGAAGTTCGACTGTTTAGTTTTGCTTCTGCAATCTTTTTTTGTTTTTCATAACCAGGGATAAAAACCATTAATTTATCATCTATCCAATCGCTAAAAGATTTAAAAAACGCTAACGTTACTAAATATCCACTTAAATAAATCAATAACAACAAAAAGAATCCACCTAAAAGATCTTTAGCAACTTCTCCTAATATTTTATCGAGATGAAATAGCTTTGCTACTTTATCTCCGTATTTTTGGAAAAAGCTCCAAAATTTTTGTAAAACAGCTATAAACACCAATATTGGCAACAATAATACTAGTCCTGAAACAAGTTTTTTTTCTATTTTATCCCAAACTCCGCTCATAAATTAACATTTTAACAAAACACAATAGGGTGATTTTTAATTAATTAAATTGTTAAAAGTAGTTTTTTTTTGTTAAAACAGCAAAATTTCTTCAAACTAAATACAACTGTTCTAAACAACAAATTCCTTTTCTAATATATTGGTCAAAATAAATTTTGCTACACCATCTTCATTATTGTCTGCAATTACTTTTAAATGAGATAATTTATTTTTTAGACTCTCAGGAGCATTCCCCATTATCAATCCTAATCCTGAAGCACTTAGCATTTTTTCATCATTAAAACCATCACCAAAGGCAATAGTTTCGTCAAAAACAAAACCTTCTTTTTCTAATATTTTAGAAATAGCAACGCTTTTATCTACCGATCTATCCATAAATTCCAAACAAATTGGCAAACTAAATGCAGAACTAAACTCATTTGGATAATACTGTAAAATTTGCTCTCTTAGTTTCAGTAATTTTTGATGATCGTCATGGGTAAAAAATATTTTGATTGCATTGTAATCATCTAAAGTACTAAAATCGACAACCTGAGGAGGATATGCTAAATCTTTCTGGAAATCGTTCAATTTTTTATTTACTTTGGAAGTTTGCCAAACAGTTTCTCTAAATAAAACTGTTGTGATCTCAGGATCTATACCTAAAGACAAAACAGCTTTTACGGATTCGCCATTCATATTCAATGAATACAAAAGTTCTTTTTGAGGAGAATGTATTCTTGCGCCATTAGAGGTTACTAAATAAACTGGGAAATCCAACTTATCAATTATAGCCATTGCATCAATATGATGGCGACCAGTAGCTACAATAATTAAATAATTTTGTTTGTGTAATTCTTTAAAAACTGCTTTGGTGTAATTGGAAACTACATGATCTGAATTAAGCAGAGTCCCATCTAAATCACTTATCACCACTTTAATTTTTTTTTTCAACATTGTATTCATTTTCATTTTTAATCTTTTTCAAATTTATTCCATTTCAGGAACATACCCAAAAAGTCACATTGTAATCAATCGTTTTTAACTTTATTATATCTATATCTTAACTTAATTACTCTCAAAATGGTGTTTTTATTTATAATTTAGACATATTACCAATCCAATCAGTCTCAAAAGTTGAGAAGTAAGTATCCCTAATGAAGTGATCTAGAAATTTTTTATTCAATAAACCAATGATTGTTAAGCTGTTGATTTTATTAATAAAAAATACACTCATAGTTGATGTAAAAAAGTTTTTTTTTTCTAAAAAAACCTTCTATATTTGCACTCGCAATCAGAAAATGATAGCGATATACTGGAGAAATGGCAGAGCGGTCGAATGCGGCAGTCTTGAAAACTGTTGACTGTAACAGGTCCGGGGGTTCGAATCCCTCTTTCTCCGCGAGCTGAAAAGCAAAGGCAATCAAAACCTCGTAAATCTTATGATTTACGGGGTTTTTTCTTTTATGCACTATTCAAAATATTCATTTAATCTTATTTCTTAAGAGATAAAATCGAGACCCTAAAAATTTCAAAAATTAGGGTCTCGCTAAACCTCTTAAAAGTTTCAAACAACTTGTTCAATCACTTGTTCAACAACAGGTTTAGTATTTGAACATCTTGTTTGATATTGATTTAGAATCTAAATTGAATACTAATTAAAAGGTCACCACTATGAAAACAAAAATCACTTTGCATTTTTATGCTAAAAGCACAAAAGCCAATGCAACAGGACTACTCCCAATTTATGTGCGCTTAACTGTTGATGGAAAACGATTAGAATTTAGTACTAAGAAGTTTGTCGAAAAATCCAAATGGTCTTCAGAACTATCTAAAATGAAAGGCACAACCGAAGAAGCACGTTCAATTAATAGTTACCTTGATTTGATGAAAACGAAAGTTTTCAATGCACAAATGGAATTAATTCACCGAAATGAGAATCTATCGATTGAAAATTTCAAAGAAAAATTATTAGGAACGGAACAACGCCAACGAATGCTAATTCCTATCTTCCAGGACCACAATAACAAAATAAAAGAATTGGTAGGCAAAGAATATGCACCAGGAACATTAGAACGTTATAAAACTTCGTTGAGCCATACCATTGAATTCTTGCAATGGAAATATAAAGTTTCGGATATTGAGATAAACAAAATAGATCACGCCTTTGTAACTGATTATGAATTTTGGTTAAGAAGTGTTAGGAACTGCGCCAATAATACAGCTGTGAAATATCTCAAAAATTTCAATAAAATAATCAAGCTGTGTTTGGCCAATGATTGGTTAGACAAAAATCCGTTTGCAAACTATAAATCGAAAGTTAAGGAAGTGGAACGGGTTTATTTATCTGAAGACGAAATTCAAAGTATCATTAATAAAGATTTAAAAACTGAAAGATTATCACTAGTACGCGATATCTTCCTTTTTAGCTGTTTTACAGGCTTGGCATACATTGATGTCAAAAACTTAACAAAATCGCATATAAGCATCGGCATTGATGGTGAGAAATGGATATTTACCCACAGACAAAAAACCGAATCAGCTTCCAAAATTCCAATACTTCCAGTTACTCAAATGATTATTGATAAATACGAAGACCACCCTCAAAGCAATAATCAAGATAAACTACTTCCCATTTTGAGTAATCAAAAAATGAATGCCTATTTAAAAGAAATAGCGGGCGTTTGCGAGATTGAAAAAGAATTAACCTTCCACATTGCCCGACATACTTTTGCAACGACTGTAACGCTCACAAATGGTGTTCCGATTGAAAGTGTAAGTAAAATGCTTGGACATAAAAATCTTCGTACCACTCAGCATTATGCAAAGGTTCTTGATAAAAAAGTAAGTGAGGATATGAGGATATTAAAAGAAAAATTTAATTCTATAAATCTGCCAAAAGAACTAAAAACAGTTAATAATTAAAATCGTATATGATTTATAAAAATTATTATATTTTTACAGAATATACTTATAGATATAGTTTATTATTGCAATAACAAAACTAAATTAAAATGCCCGATAACTTTTCACCCGAATTAGATGTACTAAGAGAATTTATAGATAATAATAATCTACGTGTAAATCATTCAAATATTCATTTAAAAAGCAAATGTAATTTTAGAACAGGAAGAAGAAACACGAATGTTTATAGTGATGTGATAATATCTTTCAATAATTATAATCGAGAATGTATAGTTATTATTTTTAAGGATTTTGATGTGAATTTTTATCCGACAGTTTTTTTAACACCGTATCAAAATATAGACATAGATGAAGATGCTTTAATCATTAAAGGTTTTTTTCAAAATAAAAGATTGGGAAGATATAAAGTTTCAATCTTCCCAATAAATAAGAATTAATAATATGAAAATGCTTATTTCTAAAAATAAGAAGAAATCCCCAAACTCATTCCGTCTGTTATAGCAGGCGGATTTCCAAAAATATCTCGTTGTTTTTGATAACGATAATTAAATCGAATCACTGTTTGGGAAGTTGGTCTAAAACTAATTGCAGGCATTACACTCCAAAGATCTTCCCCTATATTTCCACCTGTTTCATTAAAAGTTCCAACATTCCAGTCTACATATTCTAAACGACAGGCAACATTCAATACAGCATTTTCCCAGCCTAAAATAGTTTTCTTTAAAATAGGTTGCACAATATCCATAAATCCACCATACTGCTTATTCCCAAATTGTTGAGAATAGGTTTCGGGAACATCAACATTAATCCAGGCAAATTCCGTTGTGATAAATGTTTTTGTTTTTGGAATCGTTGTATTAAAATCTAAAGCAAAAACAGAGACACGTCTTTTCTCATCAATAACAATTCCATCCTCTTGAAACTTATTATAAATTCCTTTCATATAAGATACTCCAAGCTCCCCTATTTTATTATTTCTAACAGCCAACTTCCCTGTAAATAAAGGTTCACCACTATTTATTTCTTCGAATCGTTCGGGATTTTTCTTTGCTTCAGGTAAAAATGTTTTGTTTTCAGCATTTTCAATTATAGAGTCATCAAAGTTTCCAGATAAATAAAGCTCATAACCAAACATCCAATTTTGAGTATATTTTTTTCCAAAAAAACCAGCTCCGGCATTACTAAAAGTAGCGGGCAACATTTGAGTTGATGATATAGGTCGGTCTGTAAATTCCCATTTTGGTCCATCGTGATTTTGATTAAAAGAACCTATTGGATTTAAAATTATTCCAGCTCTTAAATTAACCAACGGATGAAACTCTACATCTACAGAGGCAAATTCTATGGCAATTTCTTTCCCTCCATCCTCGAATTCTATTTCACTTAAAAATTTTACTCGTTTACTAATGGCTGATGACATAAAAATAGATAATCTTCTTGCTTGAAATTGATGTCCTTCTGAAATTCCATCCGTTGTCATTTTTTGCCAATTCATTTCTAAATAACCCCCAATAGATATTGGTGTTTTATTGATATTCAATGCAGGTCTATTGTATAAAGCATCCATATTCAGAATGTTTTTCACAGTATCTTTTGGGATTCTTTTTAATAAACTCGGATCAATTTGAGCAAAAGAAGTTAAACTAAACAGAAATACAAAAAGGGAAATATAAGTTGGTTTTAATCTCATTTCAGGGATATTTTTAAAATGTTGTTTTCAATTACTATTGGAAATTTTCTCAAGTCTTCATCTGCAGGTCCGCTTTCTAAAATACCTCTATTGCTAAATTCACTTCCGTGAGCCGAACACTGAAGCTTGTCTCCAAAAACTTGTAATTCTGCTCCTTGATGTGTACAAGCCATTAGGATAGCTGTATAATCAGTAGCACCAAATCGATAGATACAAATAGGCGATTTTAATAGCTCATTTTGAATAATGATATATTTTTTATACGTTGTTTCCCGGTCTTTTTTTATTTCAAAATCAGAAATAGGAACTAAAATATCCGACCCTTTAATTTCCTTTGAATGAACTTGGGAAGAACTGCAACTTTGTAACAATGATGCGCCTGCTAATCCTGCAAGACAGCCAAAACCACAGGCTTTTAAAAATTCTTTTCTATTCATAATTACAATGATTTTATAAATTTTAATACTGCATTTTTATCGGATTGTGAAAGATTTTCAAACGCATTTTTACTATTTTTTGCTTCACCGCCGTGCATAATTATTGCTTCTTCAATACTTCTTGCTCTTCCATCGTGCATTAGGAAATAATTACCCCCTTGTGAGTTTTCAGAAAGACCAATTCCCCAAAGTGCAGGTGTTTTCCATTCAAAAGTTTTGGCACTTCCTTCAGTATAACTATCATCTAAACCTGTTCCCATATCGTGTAAAAGTAAATCGGTATAAGGTGCAAAGGTTTTGTTGGAAAGGGCTTTAATAGGCGAATATCCTGTCTTTAATTCAGATTTATGACAACCAGTACAATTGATTTGATTAAAAACAGTTGCACCCTGTTTTACAACAGCATCATTTGGATTGCGTTGCACAGGAGCTTTTAATGTTTGCAAATAAAAAACAACGTCATTTACGGTACTTGTAGCTACTTCAGGGTCAATTTCCAGATTGGTATAAGTATCAATAGGTCGGAATACGGATGTTATCCCCATATCTTGATTGTAGGCGTTTGCTGTTTGATGCAATAAACTATGAGCTGATGCTTTTTTACCATAACGACCTATATACTTTCCGTTTTGAGAAATTGCACTTGAAAAAGGTATTACAAAATCAGGGATGTCTATCCAGTTTGGAATCCCTGAAATTCCATCACCATTACTGTCATTAGGATCTGCCATTGCTAAGATATCAGCATCAGTAACAAATTGGATGAATCCTAAGCCAGTATTTGCAGGTGGTGTAAATTTTGAAAAAGTAGCTCCGGTAGGGATTTGTTCAGGAATGAATCCAGGTAACCCTCTGTTTTGTAATTGTGGTCCACCTTTATGAAGAAATAAATTCCCTGTTTCATCAATTTGTCCAAAACGGACAAGTGTTGTAAAAGGATGTCCTTTACCGTCACCGGCGTGACAACTGATACAACTTGTCGCAACAAATGTAGGACCAAGTCCTGTTTCTCGAGTGAATACCTCATTAAATGCCTTGTCACCTTTTAAAAAACGAGCTAATTCTTCTTGTGTTAATCCTTCTACAGTTCCATCTAAAACTTTCTCGTCAGCGGGGATATCTGTGTAGGTTGACTCACAGGATGTTAATCCAATAAAAAGAGAGCCTATTATTAAAAGTGTTTTCGAAAATTTATTTTTCATTACTATAAATATTATTTTTAGGCAAAACTAAATAAATATTTAGAACAGTAATACATATTGAGAAATATTTTAAAGTGTAATTCTATTACATTTGTTAAATAATTAAATATCAAATGGCAAAAACACAAAAAATAAAAAAGAAAAAGATTGTAAAGAAAAAACCAATTACAGCATACACTGTTATTCGTGTTATAATGATAACTCTAGTGTGCTCAATCTTGATATTAGGAATAGTGGCAAAGATTATGCACTATTTTAATATTCATTTTAAATAATTATTTGCTACTTTTACAGCAGTGAAACTTACAAACATCATATTATCAATTGTTTTTCTAATACTTTCGTGTATGCCTTGTGCAGATATGGAAGTCAATAGTGCTACACATACTCAAACAGAGTTTGCTTCAAACCACGAAAAACATTCTCACGATAAAGAAAAAGATTTGTGTTCGCCATTTTGTATTTGCAGTTGTTGTGGTTCACAAATGGCAAGTTACTCTCAATCTATAATTATTGACTTTCCAATTCGTTTGGAAGGTATCAAAACACAATTACCTACTTACAAATCCATTTTTTCTTCCAATTTCTACGGAAGTATTTGGCAACCGCCTCAAATAGCATAATGATGCCCGAGTAATTTCGGGTTAGAAAGTTGTGGGCTTTCCACAAATAATGGCAAATATTCTATTTGCTCATTTCTAATTCATTATAATATTTTCAATGTTAGACAAAATCATACAATTTAGTATAAAGAACAAGTTCATTATACTCTTATTCACCCTTGTACTTATAGCTTGGGGAAGTTATTCTATTAAAAATTTACCACTAGATGCCTTGCCGGATGTTACCAATAATCAGGTACAGATTATTACTACTGCACCAACATTAGCAAGTCAGGAAGTAGAGCAATTAATAACCTATCCGCTTGAACAAGCTGTAAAAACCATTCCTAAAGTAATCGAATTGCGTAGTATCTCACGTTTCGGATTATCAGTTGTAACAGTAGTATTCAAAGATGATGTAGATATTTATTGGGCAAGAGAGCAAATATTTCAGCGCTTAAAACAAGCTGAAGAAAACATTCCGGCTTATGCCGGGTCTCCCGAATTAGGTCCAATTTCTACAGGTCTTGGAGAAATATACCAATATGATGTATATGCCAAAAAAGGTTATGAAGATAAATACGATGCCGTAAAATTACGAACCATTCAGGATTGGATTATTACTCCACAATTACAAGGTGTTGAAGGTGTTGCCGAAGTAAGCACTTGGGGAGGAAAATTAAAACAATATGAAGTGGCAATTAATCCCAACAAACTAAACAGTTTAGGAGTTACCATTACCGATATTTTTAATGCTTTAGAAAAAAACAACCAAAATACAGGAGGAGCTTATATTGAGAAAGACCAATATTCTTATTTTATTCGTGGGGTTGGAATGGCTAGCGGTATCAAGGATTTAGAGAATGTTGTCGTTACAAATAAAAATGGTTCGCCAATTTTAGTTCGAAATGTAGCAGAAGTCCGCGAAGGTGTAGCATTACGTTATGGTGCTTCTACCAAAGATGGTAAAGGAGAAATAGTTTGTGGAATGGCACTTATGCTTAAAGGCGAAAATTCAAGTGCTGTTGTCGATAGAATCAAAGAAAAAATGATTCAGATAAACAAAAGCCTGCCTGAAGGTGTTGTCGCCGAAGCCTTTATTGACAGAGGAAAATTAGTCGATAATGCTATTGGTACAGTTACCAAAAACTTATTGGAGGGAGCATTAATCGTAATTTTTGTACTGATCTTATTTCTTGGAAATCTTCGTGCCGGACTAATTGTAGCCTCTGTTATTCCATTGGCAATGCTTTTTGCCGTTATACTTATGAATGCTTTTGGTGTCAGCGGAAATCTAATGAGTTTAGGGGCAATCGATTTTGGAATTATTGTAGATGGTGCAGTAATTATTGTTGAAGCTACAATGCATCATTTACAAAAACTCAAAAGACAAAAGGATTTAACCCAAGAAGAAATGGATAGCGAAGTATATAAATCAGCTTCAAAAATCCGAAATAGCGCAACTTTTGGAGAAATAATTATTCTGATTGTTTATCTGCCAATATTAGCATTAGTTGGAACAGAAGGAAAAATGTTCAAACCAATGGCAATGACTGTAGGATTTGCAGTAATTGGAGCTTTTATACTTTCTTTGACTTATGTGCCGATGATGAGTGCAATGTTCTTATCGAAAAAGACAGAACACAAAGCAAATTTTAGTGATAGAATGATGGCTTGGTTCGAAGGAATTTATACTCCTTTTTTAGAAAAAACGTTACGCTTGAAAAAAGCCGTTTTAGCAATTTCATTAGGATTATTTGTTTTGGCAATAGTTGTTTTTCAAAATATGGGTGGCGAATTCATTCCAACAATTGAGGAAGGAGATTTAGCACTTAATGCTACTATTATGACAGGAAGTTCGCTTTCGCAAATGGTAAAAACAACCACAGAATACGAAAAAATTCTAAAAGCAAAATTCCCGGAAATCAAAACCATTGTTGCCAAAATTGGTAGTGGCGAAATCCCAACCGATCCAATGCCTATTGAAAGTGGCGATTTAATTATCGTTCTAAAAGACAAAAGCGAATGGACAGGCGAATATGACAATTGGGAAGATCTAGCAAATGCAATGAAAGAAGAAATGGAAGCCATTCCAGGTGCTAATATCGAAATTTCACAGCCAATCCAAATGAGATTTAACGAATTAATGACAGGAAGCCGAAGTGATATTGCCATTAAAATATTCGGGGATGATTTAGAAATTTTGGATGCCAAAGCAAACGAATTGATTTCAAAAGTAAAAAGTATTGAAGGTATTGGAGATTTAAAAGCGGAAAAAGTAACAGGCTTACCGCAAATCACGGTAAAATACGATTACAATAAAATTGCCTTATATGGTTTGAATATTACGGATATCAACCAAATCATCCGCTCTTCATTTGCAGGAGAAAGTGCCGGTAAAATCTACGAACAAAGCAAAAGATTTGATGTAGTAGTAAGAATGGATGCTAATAGCAGAACTGATATTACCGATGTAAGTAACCTATTTGTTCCGCTACCAAACGGACAGCAAGTACCGCTGTCACAAGTAGCAACCGTTTCTTACGAACAAGGTCCTGTTCAGGTTTCTCGTGAAGATGGTAAACGCAGAATTACCGTTGGGCTAAACGTTCGTGGTAGGGACATACAAAGTGTTGTCGAAGAAATTCAACAAAAATTAGACAAAAATTTCAAGCTTCCAGCGGGTTATTATGTAACCTACGGTGGGCAATTTGAAAACTTGATTGAAGCTTCCAAAAGACTTTCCGTAGCTGTGCCTATTGCATTAGGTTTAATAATGGTTTTGTTGTTTTTTACTTTCAATAGTATCAAACAAGCAGGATTAATATTTTCAGCTATTCCGTTATCGGCTATTGGTGGTGTTTTTGCCTTGTGGATGCGAGGAATGCCCTTTAGTATTTCGGCAGGAATTGGATTTATAGCCTTGTTTGGAATCGCAGTATTGAACGGAATTGTATTGATTTCCTATTTTAATCAGCTGAAAGCTGAAGGAATAACCGATCCTCTGCAAAGGGTTCTAATTGGTACAAAAACACGTTTACGCCCCGTTTTAATGACAGCTTCTGTAGCTTCTTTAGGGTTTATGCCAATGGCGTTGTCAACAAGTGGTGGTGCCGAAGTACAAAAACCGTTAGCAACCGTAGTTATTGGCGGATTAATATCAGCCACATTATTGACATTAATCGTTTTACCTATTCTCTATTTACTATTTGAAAAAGGAATTAAAGGAAGAAAAAAAATGAAAACAACATTCGTTACCTCAATTATTTTATTGATAAGCAGTTTTTCTTTTGCTCAAAATGGTCAATCTATTTCATTGCAAAAAGCAATCGAAATGGCAAAAACCAATAACATTGATTTAAAAATTGCCGATAAAGAAATTGAAAAACAAACGGTGTTGAAAAAGACAGCATTTCAAGCTGATCCTTTGCAGGTGCAATACCAGGGCGGACAATTCAATAGTGCTGATTATGATCATAATGTTTCAGTACAACAATATTTCCCAATTGGAAGGATTACAAAAGCCAACCGACAATTACAGGAAGAATTGGTAAAATTATCTGAAAAGCGAAAAGCATTATCGGAATATGAAATTGAAAAAGCAGTAACACTCGCCTACTATCAATATTTATATGGTATTTCTATCCAAAAACTAAATGCAGACTTATTGGCCATTTATTCAAAGTTTCTAAAGAATGCAGAACTCCGTTTTGAAACAGGCGAAAGCGGAAAAATTGAAGTAATCAGTGCCAAAGCAAAATCAAAAGAAATTGAGACCCAACAAGCGCAACTCGAATTTGATTTAGCCATTTACCAAAAACAATTGCAGTTTTTCATTCAAACCGAAGACAATATTGTGCCGGATAGTGCAACACCAATGCAATTTTCAATTCAAAAGAATGAAAACCAATCAAAAGTAGAAACTTTGGTAACGGATTATTACACGCAACAAATTTCGGTCTATGAAAAAGAAGCCAACACATTTAAAGCGTTGAGAACACCAAAATTAGGATTGGGTTATTTTGCACAAACAATTGATACTAAAGCCTATTTTCAAGGATTTACCGCAGGTTTGCAAATTCCTTTATTTGGAGGTGTAAATTCAGCTAAAGCCAAAGCATCAGCCATTAGTATTTCACAATCACAATTAGAATTAGACAAAAATAAATTGGCTTTGAAATTGAAAATGCAGGAATTGAAAAATGATTTTGAAAAACAACAAAAAGCATTAGAATATTATCAAAAGGAAGGCTTACAGTATGCAGAACAAATTATTGCTACGGCTCAAAAAAGCTATGCCAATGGCGATATGAGTTATTGGTCATACATCAGTTTTTTGAATCAGGCTATCGATATCAAAAAACAAAATGCCGAAGCGACCAATTTGTACAATCAAAGTGCTATTCAATTGCAATTCCCATCTATTTCTAACAATTAATAATTCCAACGATGAAAAATATAAAGATAAATACAATTTCAAATATCAAGATTAAAACCACATTCTTACTTCTTACCTCTTGCCTCTTACTTCTTACTTCTTGTGGAGAAAAGAAAACCGAAGAAGCCGGTCACGAAGAAGAAAAATCAGAAAATGAAGTAGCATTAACTGCTGTACAATACAAAACGGTTGGTATTCAAACAGGTTCTTTAGAAAACCGAAACCTTAATTTGGTAATAAAAGCCAACGGTTATACTACAGTTCCACCTCAAAATATGGCGAATGTTTCTACCTTAATTGGCGGAACGGTTAAGGATATTTTAGTTCTTGAAGGCACGTATGTAAACAAAGGAAAGGTATTAGCAACCATTCAAAACTTAGATGTTGTTGAAATGCAGGAAGATTATAATTCGGCTATTGCCAATATTGAATACCTGCAATTAGAATACAATCGTCAGAAAACATTAAGCGACGAAGATGTAAATCCTAGAAAAGTACTTCAGGAAGTAAAAGCAAAATTAGCTGTTGAAAGAGCGAGAGCAAAAGCATCAAAAAATAAATTGCAAGCTTTGAATATGAGTACAAGTGGATCAAGTTTGGTGCCAATAGTTTCGCCAATATCGGGTTATGTTGGAAAAATCAGCATTGCCAAAGGGGCATTTGCCGAAACAGGAATAACGCTTTTTGAAGTGGTCGATAATAGCCAAATGCACTTGGATTTGAATGTCTATGAAAAAGATTTAGGAGATATTGCTGTTGGACAAACTATAGACTTTATCCTAACGAACCAAGGCAATAAATCCATTAAAGGAAAAATATTTGGTATTAATAAATCATTTTCAAATGAAAGTAAAACAGTGGCAGTTCACGCCAAAATTAATCCGGCTGATTCCAAAGATTTAATTTCCGGAATGTATGTTTCTGCCAATATCAATATTAAAAACGCTACTGTTCCTGCCCTGCCTAAAGATGCTGTAGTAAAAAATGGCGAAAAATACTTTGTTTACATTCAGGAAGAACACCAAGAAAAAGCTACAACTAAAAAACCTGAAGCTCACGAGCACAAAGAAGGCGAAGCACACTCTGAAGAAACTGCAGGCGAAGAAGAAGGACACAACGAAATTCATTTCAAAGCAATAGAAGTTATACCAGGAACAACCGATTTAGGATATACCGAAGTAAAATTTGTTGAGGAAATTCCTGCCGATGCAAAAATTGTAATAAAAGGTGCATTTTATTTACTTTCTGCTATGAAAGGTGGCGGAGAACACGAACATTAATAATTGTATTATGGAAAATAAAAAATCACATTGGGAAAATGTTTTCACAACCAAAAATCCAAACGAAGTAAGTTGGACACAAGAATATCCTACTTCTTCAATTAACTATTTAGAAAGCTTGAACCTATCCAAAACTGCCAATATCATTGATATTGGTGGTGGCGATAGTAATTTCGTAGATGCATTATTAGAAAAAGGCTATCAAAACATTTGGGTTTTGGATATTTCAGCAGTAGCATTAGAAAAAGCTAAAAATAGATTAGGAGAAAAAGCCAATTTGATACATTGGATTGTTTCAGACATAACCGAATTCAAATCCGATATAAAATTTGATTTTTGGCACGACAGAGCTGTTTTTCATTTTTTGACAGATGAAATAAGTAGTAGCAAATATGTAGCTTTAGTTGAAAGTACAATCGCTCTGAATGGAAATTTCTTATTAGGAACTTTTTCTGAAAATGGACCTTTGAAATGTAGCGGATTAGAAATAAAGCAATATTCTGAAATTTCGATGAAAAATACTTTTAAAGAAAACTTTGAAGTTATAAAATGCTTTACTGAAAATCACATTACTCCATTTGATACAATTCAAAATTTTCAATTTTGTGGATTTAAAAAAACGATATGATTTCAATTATAAAAATTACAGTCTATTTTATTCTTGCAGGTTTATGTGAAATTGGCGGAGGTTATCTTGTTTGGCTTTGGCTGAAAGAAGAAAAATCCGTTTGGTATGGTGTTACAGGAGCAATAATTCTTGCTTTATATGGATACGTAATGACTTTGCAAACTTCCTCTTTCGGAAAATCTTATGTTGTATATGGAGGTATTTTCATCGTTATGGCGCTATTGTGGGCTTGGAAGATTGACAATTTCAAACCAGACAAATACGATTGGATAGGAACTGCAATAATACTCATTGGTATAGCAGTTATTTTATTTATGCCACGAAAATAACAAAATTTCGATAACTAATATTTTAATTAGATAGAGAATAAAATTTTGACAAAAATGGAACATAAAGCAAATTTGATAGACATAACCAAACTTTTTCTAAAATTGGGCATCATTGGTTTTGGTGGTCCAGCCGTGCATATCGCAATGATGCAGGAAGAAGTAGTAAAAAAAAGGCAATGGCTTACAGAACAGCATTTCCTTGATCTAATTGGTGCTACAAATTTGATTCCCGGACCAAACAGTACCGAAATGGCAATTCATATTGGATATGAAAAAGGCGGTTGGAAAGGTTTAATTATGGCAGGACTTTGTTTCATTTTACCTGCTGTTTTCATCACAGGAATTTTTGCGTGGCTATACAAACAATACGGACAACTTCCCGAAGTGCAACCTTTTATTTACGGAATAAAACCTGCTATTATCGCTATAATTCTTGGTGCAATTTTTCCTTTGGCAAAAAAATCTTTGAAATCAACAGAACTCATCATCATTGGTCTGCTTGTTTTATTTGGTTCATTGTTCAATATCAGCGAAATATACCTGATGTTTGGAGCAGGGATTTTTGCGTTGCTTTTGGCTTATTTGCGAAACAATAAGCAAAACAACAGCAACAGTTTTATACCATTAACTTTATTACAAATCTCCAATACAACCCTGCTTTCTGCAACCAATGCAAGCCTGTTTTGGATTTTCCTGAAAATTGGTTCCATACTGTACGGAAGCGGTTATGTATTATTCGCATTCCTTGATACCGAATTAGTGTCAACAGGACTTTTAACAAGACAACAATTAATTGATGCCATTGCGGTGGGACAATTCACTCCGGGACCTGTTTTTTCTTCGGTAACATTTATCGGTTATCAGATCAACAGTTGGTCGGGAGCAATTGTTTCTACAATTGCCATATTCCTGCCTTCATTTGCATTTGTTGCATTGATAAATCCAATCGTAAAGAAAATGCGAAACTCAACACTATTCTCTGCTTTTCTTGACGCAGTGAATGTTGCTTCCGTTGCCATCATTGTAGCAGTTTGTTTTGATATGGGAAAAGAAACTATTACAGATTGGAGGACAATTTTCATTGCAGTTTTAAGTATTGCAATAACATTTAGACATCGGAAAATAAACAGTGCTTTTATAGTTTTAGGAGGCTCATTAATTGGTTATTCACTCACACTAATAGGAAGCTGATTACTTTAAAAGTAGAATTAAATAGTATTATAGAACATCAACATACATACGATACAAACGGCAAAAAGCTGTGTTGCAGACTCGAAGAAAGAATAAATAATTAATTTAAAAACAACATTTTAAACGAAGAACAATGAAAAAGTTAACAAAAAAAATAATTCTTTTATGCACAATGATAGGTTTTTGTATAAATGCAAACGCACATTCGTATTGGCTTGAAGTAAAAGGCAATGGCAAAGTAAATGATACAGCCACGGTATATTTATATTTTGGGGAATTTGAAAAGGGATTGAGAGAAAGCAAAGAACATTTCTTTAAAAATATGGAATCGTTTACTGCCTATTATTTGGATGCAAAAGGAGTAAAACAAGATTTGATTTTGCAAAAAGACAGCAATTGCTTCAAAGCAAGTTTTGTTCCAACTAGCGATGGAATTTACACTATAATGATGAAAGAAAATTCAAGAGCAGTTCAAGATTGGACAAAACACGGCTTGGGAATTATTAGACCTTTTGAAAACTTAAAAGTAAATTATAATGTTGGAAAGGTAAAAAAATCACAACTAGCAAATTTTGAAACAAGCAAAATAGATATTATCGTTAAAAAAGAAAACTACCAATTAGTTCTCGATAATAAAGAATTTGCAAATAAATCAATATCAATTACTAATGATAAAGGTAAATCGGAAGAAGTAAAAACAGATAAAAATGGTTTTTTCACCATACCAAATTCAAAAGGTATGTTTATTATAGATGTAGATTATAAAGATGGGATTAAAGGAGAATACAACAGTAAACCCTTTGATAACAGCAGGTACAAATATGCGTTAACTTTATACGTAGATTAAATAATTTACTGATTCTGTTTAACATAAAACAAAATAACTGTTATGGAACATCAACATAAATACGATGCAAACGGCAAACAGCTTTGTTGCACCTTGGAAGAAAAAATAAATAGTAAAACAGACAAACAAACGGGATGCTGTTCTACTCACAATGAACCAGAAAACCATTCTGACGATGATGGTCACGACCATTCACAAACAAACCAATCTACCTTACAAATGTTCTTGCCGGCAATTATAAGTTTTGCATTATTACTTATTGCTATTGGTTTTGACAACTATTTTCCACAAACTTGGTTCACAGGTTGGGTTAGAATTGTTTGGTACATTGTAGCCTATATTCCAGTAGGTTTTCCTGTAATTAAAGAAGCTTTTGAAAGCATTCGCAAAGGCGAAATATTTTCAGAATTCTTATTAATGAGTATTGCAACTATTGGAGCATTTGCTATTGGCGAATATCCCGAAGGCGTTGCTGTAATGTTGTTTTATGCCATTGGAGAAGTATTTCAAACATTGGCAGTGCAAAGAGCAAAAAAGAATATCAAATTATTATTGGATCAAAGACCTGATTCGGCTACAGTAATCAAGGAAGGAAACGAAACTACCAAAAAAGCATCAGAAATTACCATTGGAGAAATCATCCAATTACGACCAGGAGAAAAATTAGCTCTTGACGGAAAATTGATTTCAGATAGTGCTTCTTTAAATACATCTGCTTTAACAGGGGAAAGTAAACCTGATACGAAACAAAAAGGAGAAACCGTTCTTGCCGGAATGATTAATCTAAATACTGTTATACAAGTCGAAGTGACGACAGCTTATACCGATAGTAAACTATCTAAAATATTGGAAATGGTTCAGGAAGCCACAGCCAAGAAAGCACCTACTGAATTATTTATTCGAAAATTTGCTAAAATATACACGCCAATAGTGGTGTTTTTAGCAATTGCAATTTGTTTACTTCCAATACTTTTTGTTGATAATTATGTATTTAGAGATTGGTTGTACAGAGCATTAGTTTTCTTGGTTATTTCTTGTCCTTGTGCATTAGTAATATCAATTCCGTTAGGATATTTTGGTGGAATCGGTTCAGCTAGTAAAAACGGAATTCTTTTCAAAGGTTCAAGTTTTCTCGATATAATGGCATCTGTTCAAGTAGTTGTAATGGATAAAACAGGAACGCTGACCAAAGGTGTTTTCAAAGTTCAAAAAGTTGTAGCCGTTGGTATTTCCGAAGACGATTTAATTAAATATACTTCGGCACTCGAAACCAAATCAACACATCCTGTCGGAACAGCTATTATTGAATATGCCAAAGGTTCTGAAAAAAATGCAACCGTTACCGATGTAGAAGAAATTGCAGGACACGGGCTAAAAGGAAAAGTAGATGGAAACGAAATTCTAGCAGGAAATGTAAAACTGATGAAGAAATTCAATATCAGTTATGATGCTGAAATTGACAATACACCTTTTACAATAATCGTTATTGCCATCAATCAAAAATATGCCGGCTACTTTCTAATTGCTGACGAAATCAAAGAGGATGCAAAACAAGCCATTCAAAGTTTGCACAGCATTAATGTAAAAACAGTTATGCTTTCGGGAGACAAACAAGCCGTTGTAGATGCTGTTGCCAAAGAATTAAATATAGATCAGGCTTATGGGGATTTATTACCCGAAAACAAAGTAGAGAAAGTAGAGGAATTAAAATCTCAAAACTTAAAAATTGCTTTTGTTGGCGACGGTGTTAATGATGCGCCTGTTGTTGCTCTTGCTGATGCCGGAATTGCAATGGGAGGTTTAGGAAGTGATGCCACTATTGAAACGGCAGATATTGTTATTCAAAACGACCAACCTTATAAAATATTCACAGCTATAAGTATCGGTAAAAAGACCAAACAAATTGTTTATCAGAACATTGTTTTGGCATTTGCCGTAAAAGCAATTGTTTTAGTCCTTGGTGCAGGAGGATTAGCCACAATGTGGGAAGCCGTATTTGCAGATGTCGGTGTGGCAATGTTGGCTATCTTGAACGCAATTAGAATTCAGAGGATGAAATTTTAAAAAAATAATAACCTCAAAATAATCACTTTCCTGCTTAAATAGAACTATTTAAGCAGGAATTTTTTAATTACAAATAAAAATATTAACGAATAATTTTTTACAATACTAGTAATTCAAACAATGAAAAAAAATATTTACAGCTTACTTTTTACATTCTTAGGAATGACACTATTTGCACAACAATTGAAAATAAATAATAACGATCAATTTTTATTAGATACATCTTCAATAGTTTTTAATGACAATAACAAGACATTAGAAAGTACCGATACTTCGGTTAAAATTATTACCAAAGAAAATGATAAAACTTTACAAATTAATGATACTATTGTATATCCGCCTTTAACAAGAGACTATAGAAAATTAGGCTATAATACTGCTATTGTTTTTGGAACTACTATTGTAGCTTATGGAATTTTATGGTCACTTCCCGAAAGCTTCACCCAATGGGACAAAGAAGAAATGAGGAAAAATGGAATTGGAGCTAAATGGAAAGAAAACGTTAAAGCAGGTCCGGTAATAGACGAAGATAATTTCTTTTTAAACTATGTGATGCATCCTTATTTCGGAGGTGTATATTATATGACAGCCAGAAGCAATGGCTTCAATATTTTCGAGTCATTTACCTATTCGGCTATAATGTCAACATTCTTTTGGGAATATGGAGTTGAAGCTTTTGCAGAAGTTCCTTCTGTTCAGGATTTAATAGTTACACCTGTATTGGGTTCTGTAGTGGGAGAAGGATTTTTCTATGCCAAGAAAACTATTCTTAAAAATAATTCGAAAGTTTTAAATTCAAGATTTTTAGGCAAAACTTCTTTGTTTTTGATGGATCCGCTCAATACTATTCTTGATGGTTGCGGTTACAAACAAAAAGTAAAAACACAACTCAATATTGCTCCGGTAGGATTCAACCCATATACCAAAAGCACAACTCTTGGTGTATCTTTTTCAGCAAGTTTTTAATTCCTTATTTTAAACTATAAGCGTTCAAAAATAATAAATAGCCAAACTAAAATATCTAGTTTGGCTATTTTCATTTATAGCATCACAATTGATTAATCAATTGTGATTTTTGGTAAGATTTAATCTACTAATTTTATATAAGTTATTAAAATATTAATTCTTTTAGTGCGTTAAATAACTTTCATTTTTTAATCTTAGTCAACAACTTAACTTCGTTAATATAAAAATTGGTGAAGCTATACAATACTTGAAAAAAATCGAAATTAGTATAAATTTCAATGCAACGTTCTATACTTCAACCCCAAATATGAAGCCAAAATACATTTTAGAAAACTACGATAGAATACTAAAAGAAATCAAAAATCCAAAGATTATTTTCAGTAATGATTTAGTACCTTTTCTAGAAAATTTTCCTTCTGAAAGCTTCCTTATTTACCAAATAGATTTTTTAAAGCAAGATACCACGACAAAATATAGTGTCAAGAATCCGATACACAATCTGCATCCAAAAGGTTCAAAGTTAAATTTAGAAAAAGCTGATATTACTGAAGAATTTGAAATATTTATTCCAAAAATATTGGATGAATTGAACATTTCAAAAAAACTAATCCGTTTACGTCAGTGTTCCAAAAACGAGAATACTATATACCTTTTACAAAGATGTGAAATCGAAGACTTATCACAAGAAAAACGTTTCTTTCTGTATTGTTATCATTCGCTCAAAAATGAAAATCAGAAAATCAAGAAAATAAATAAGGAACAAGTTTTCAAATTAAAATCAAGAAAACAAATTGAACAACACATTCATCGAAAACAGCACGCCCTTGAAAATTTAGCACATCGATTAATTAAGGAAATCGATCCGACAAACTTATCTGAATTGTATCAATTTTCCAATAATTATAATAAAATTGATTGTCTAAAAATCGCCTATATTTATCTTGAAAAATTACTACGCTTTATCGAAAAAGAATATCGTAATTATCTCAATTTAAATAGTAAAATACCGTACAAATCTAGTTTAATCAAAGAATTTGAAATTACAAACAAATTCAAAAAAGTCAAATTACAATTATTAGGAAGTAACCTCAATAATCATTTATTGAAACTAGCGTATGAACCATTATTAAAAATTTCAACTAAAAACATACAGGAAAAATTAACCTACTACGAATTCAATTATTGTGCAGAATTTATAATGACATTTTACAAACAAATTAATTTTTCAGATATGTCTGAAGAAACGATCAAAGAATTTCTGTTCGATATAAACTTCAATTCATTACAGTTTTTTAAATACTTAACTTCTGAAATTTTAGAAGAATTAAAAGCACAGGAAAACAATATCAAGAAAATAGATATTCTAAACCAATTTCTCAAAAATTACAATCAAAAGCAAAGCAGGAACATCCTAAAATACAAACCAAACTTACCTTGCCTAAAAGAACAAATTATCAATTGGATAGAAGAAGAAATAGAATATTTAACCAAAAAAATCAAACTCGAAACCAATCTATTTCCAAACGTTACAAACAACGATGAAAAAATAAAACTACTAACCGGTTTATCAGTGGCACAATTAAGTTGCTTTTTTGGATTATTGATGGAAACAGGAATTATAAAGCATAAAAACCAAACAGAAGTTTTTAGATTTATTTCAGAAAATTTCAAAACAAACAATACCGAAAAAATTTCTGTCGATAGTATAAAAGTGAAATATTATAATGTAGAAAATACTACTAAAAATGTACTTCGGGAAAAAATAATCGAATTACTAGGACTTACCAAAAACTAAAAATATGAAATTATCCTATTTGATATCCATTAGGTAAATTTAGACATAAATGTATTAGAATAGTATTCTAAAACACATAAATAAAAAACTTTTTTACCGTGATTGCCTTATTTTGTTGAGGTTTGTTGGGGGTTCCGTAACCCCCGTAACTGTTTTGGTATTACTTAATTATTTCTCTTTGTCCGAAATATTTAAAACCACAACACTATGGCAATCGAAGTTATCACTCGCGAAGATCTAAATGAATTCCGCACGCTACTTTTAGCAGATTTAAAAGAAATGCTACAAATCAAACCACAACAGCAAAAACAATGGCTTAAATCCAATGAAGTCAGAAAGCTGTTAAACATTTCCCCAGGTACTTTACAAAACCTTCGTGTAAACGGAACAATTACCTATACCAAAATTGGCGGAATTCTATATTATTCAAGTGCTGATTTAGATAAACTATTAGAAGCAAACAAAGTGGAAGCTTCAGTAACTTTATTCAATCCTAAATGGCTAGTGAGATGAATTACATAAAGCATCTCACAGGATTTTTTGAGAAAGTGGCTATCGACAAAACACTCAATCCAACTCACGTAAGTTTGTATATAGCCCTGTTCCAATTTTGGAATTGCAACCGCTTCAAAAATCCAATTAGTATTTCACGTGATGAGGTAATGCGGATAAGCAAAATCAGTTCCAAAGCAACCTATCACAAATGCCTTAAAAACTTGCATTCTCTAGGATATATTAACTATGAGCCATCTTATAATCCATTCAAAGGAAGCCACGTGTACCTATTCAATTTTTCGGATGATTTGAAACCAATCCCAAAAAACGAAAAAACAACAATACCAAAAAACGAACCTGCTTTTGAACTAGTCAATGAACAAGTAGTGAACAAGCATTATACTGCTAGTGATACAAGTAATCAGACAGGTAGTGAACAAGCGCTAGTATCTTATATAAACAATACAAACATACCAAACATTTCAAACGATTTAAAGATTGTAAACTTGGACGAGCAAGCAAAAAAAAATGAAATCGACGATGAATTTTTAAAAATTGTTGGTACCGAAGAAAAAGAAAAAAGTTCCGCCAAAAAAGAAAAAGTTGAAATTGAAAATTCCAATTTGCCTTCCCGAACACAGTCGATAAATCTCAATCCAATAATCGAAGAAGTCAAATCTTATTTTCTCGAACAACACTTTCCGGAAATTGAAGCTATCAAATTTTTTAATTATTTTTCTAGCAATGGATGGTTAGTCGGTGGCAAAACCCCGATGGTCGATTGGCAGGCATCAGCACAAAATTGGATATTAAACGCACCCAAATTCATTTCAAATGAACAACAATCCAACAGAGCAAAACAACTCAACACAGGAACAGACAAAGACTATTCCGAGCCATTATAGCTACACTGAAATAATCCTTTGGCTTGAAAAGAAAGGCATTGAATTATACGGTAATCATTTCAAAATCCTTGAAAGCGATTATCCCATAATTTACAAACTCATAGCTTATTTCGTCAAAGACGAAGCAACTTGCTTTCAATACAACATTAATCTAAAAAAAGGAATTTTACTTTCAGGTCCTGTCGGCTGTGGCAAAACTTCATTAATGAATTTAATGAAACACCTCACTCCTGCCGAACACAAATTTTTGGTAAAACCCTGCCGAGACATTAGTTTTGAATTTATCCAGGACGGTTACCAAATCATTCACAAATACAGCAAGGGTAAACTATATGAATCTGAACCCAAAACAATATGCTTTGACGATCTAGGAACTGAAAACAACCTAAAATACTACGGAAACGAATGCAATGTAATGGCAGAAATTCTATTAAGCCGGTATGATCTTTTTACCGCTAAAAAAATCCAAACGCATATAACCACTAATCTTTCAGCTTCTGAAATTGAGAATGTTTATGGAAATCGAGTACGTAGCAGGTTAAGAGAAATGCTTAATTTGATTGGGTTTGAAAGAAATATTATGGATAAAAGAGTTTGATAAGTAGGTTAATAAGTCAAAAGTAGACAAACAATATTAATCAGAATTATTTGCTAATTTGGTAAACTTATACAATTAATCGTAACTCCTTTAAAAAACAATGACAGACAGAACAGCGACTGATACAATTAAAGGATATTTTTATCAATTTGATCTAGCTATACTTAAATTATTGCAATTAGATGATGACTCACACGAAATTATAGTTGAAGGCATTGAGGATGTTGATGTAAAAAATGCAACCGAAGAAATAGCAATACAATGTAAATACCACGCTAAAACTGAATATAATCATTCAGCTATTGCCAAACCAATACGGCTTATGCTTAACCATTTTAAGCAAGTTTTAATTGGAAAAGAGAAGAGAATAAAATATTTATACTTCGGTCATTTTAAATCAGGACACGAAAGATTTCCATCTTCAATAACATTAGATTTTCTAAAGTCGAGTTTACTGACTTATAAAAAAGATAAGATTGAATACAAACACTATGAAGACTTAAAAATAAGTGATACAGAATTAATGTCGTTTTTAGAAACTTTAGAAATTGAAATTAATGCAAAGTCTTATGAAGAACAACTTAAAGAAATTTTCACTTCTTTAAAAAATCAAAACAATTTCAATTGCGACGATTTTGAAGCTGAAAATTTCTACTATAACAACGCATTAAAAATTATTAGCAATCTTGCCAAAGAGAATGATTTAGCCAATCGAAGAATAACAAAAAAAGACTTTTTAACACAAATAAATTCTAAACAAGTACTTTTTCATAAATGGTTTATTCAATTTAAAGGTAAAAAGAAATTACTATCGGATGTTAGAGCTAAATATTTCAGTGATTATAATAATTCTCCATTTGAAAGATTCTTTCTAATAGAAGTGAGTTCAAACAATTATTTGCGAAGTGATTTAAAATCTATAATTCATTTAATTAGTAAAAAATATTCACAACTTTCAAAATTAAATCCAGATTCTTTTTGTCCATACATACACATATTTGGATTATCAAATTCTGAAATAGTTGAATTAAAAACGGAACTTATTAGTGAGAATTTTAAATTTAAAGATGGTTTTGATTTTAATGGATCAAGTTTCAACCCAAAATCAATTATAGAAAAAGCTACTTTTCATAATGGAATTAAAATTAAAATAATGGATGATTTAAAACACATCGAATCAGTCTTTAATGAAATTTCTAAAACCAAAGAAGTTTATCATTTCTATTACGACACGCCATATTTTTCAACTTCAAATGCAAGTATCAAGCATTTACAAATTCAAATAGAAGAAATTAACGATATCAAAAATATAATCTAATGGTAGAAGACAAATTAAATGCTGAAGTAATTGCAGTATTCCCAAACAAAGTAAAAATCAAGGTTGACAAACTTGAAGATTTCAGGATAGCCAACGAATCTTTGAGAGTTGGTTCTTATCTCAAAATTTATGGAAATGACAATGCTATATTAATGGCAATTATTGAAAATTTCTCGATTGATGTTTCAGAGAAAAATAATGAAGCTGTTAGAACACATATTATCGAAGCAAGTCCATTGGGAATAATAAAAAATGGTAAATTTACAAGAGGTGGTGACGATTTAACCATTCCTCCCAAAAAAGTCGAACCAGCAACAGAAGAGGAAATCAAGAAAATCTATATCGAATCTGTAGAGGATAAAGAACAATTTACTTTTTGCTCATTATCTTCAAATGCAAACATTAGAATTCCAGTAAATGGCAATAAATTTTTCAATAAGCATATTGCAATAGTTGGTTCAACAGGTTCAGGTAAATCTCATACATTATCTACTATCATACAAACGGCTGTTAATTCTAAAAGCGGAGATTTTAGTTTAAATAATTCACACGTAATAATTTTTGACATTCATTCCGAATATAAATCAGCTTTTCCTAATGCTAATTTTATTGATATTAAAAACCTGACTTTACCATATTGGATGCTGAATAGTGAAGAACTAGAAGAGTTTTTTATAGATACAGAAGCAAATGATCACAACCAGAGATATATTTTTAAAGAATCTGTTGTAGCGGAAAGAAAATCAAATTTTGTAGGTCTAGAAGATGAAAAAAGCAAAATTCATTTTGACTCTCCATTATTTTTTGACATAAATAACATTTTAAAATATGCAATTGATAAAAACACGGAATTAATTGGAACCGGTGAAGAATACGTTTCCGGAGCAAAAAAAGGGCAAGAAAAAACTACACAAGGAAGTTTGTATGGTAAATTAACCAATTTTGTTAATAGACTTGAAAATAAAATAAATGATAAAAGATTAGATTTTTTAATAGGTGAAAAATCAAAAAAGATTACTTTTCAAGAAACTATAAAACAACTTATAGGATTTAATGAAACTTCCAAATCGAATGTTACAGTAATTGATTTAAGTGGAGTACCTTTTGAAGTATTAAGTATTACAGTTTCTTTAATTTCAAGGATTGTATTTGAATATGGTTATATCTATAAAAGATTGAGAAACGATATTAATCCAAATGAAAAAATCAATAATGACATTCCAATACTTTTAGTTTATGAGGAAGCACACAAATATGTTCCCAATAGCGATTTAGTAAAATATAGATCTTCAAAAAAATCAATTGAAAGAATTGCAAAAGAAGGCAGAAAATATGGAGTTACTTTGTTATTAGCTAGTCAAAGACCTTCAGAAATATCAGAAACTATATTTTCACAATGTAATAATTTCATTGCGATGAGATTGACTAATCCCGTTGACCAAGGTTATGTAAAAAAATTACTTCCCGATAGTTTAGGTTCATTAATTGAAAAAATGCCATCACTAAAACAAGGCGAAGCTTTATTAATTGGAGAATCCGTTATTTTACCATCAATTGTTCAAATAGACAGATGCACGAATGAACCTTCTTCAAATGATATTCCGTATTGGGAATTATGGAAAGAAGAATGGAAAGATATGGATATTGACAAAATTAAAGAGGAATGGTATAAATAAGATATTATAACACACAATTAATCTTTGGCAATAAAAGCAGGTTTTTGCCAAAGGTTAATTATAAAAAAAGGCTATTTCTCAATACTCCATTCTATTTTCTCAATACGGTTAGAAAGAAATACCAAAGTTTCAAAAACAACATTTTCAGTTGGAAGCTTACCCGTTACCAATTCTTTAAAAGAAGTAGTATAAACTTTCTTTAGTTCATTCCAAACCATAGCAGTTTCGCTAAAAATAAGTGCATCTTTTGGATGTTGGTACAACCAGTTTTTATCATTAGGAATAGCTTTGTCATCGTCGATGCCAACTTGTAATAACATTGCATCAAATTTAGTAGAATTCACAAAGTTTTTTATCTCTTCAAGTTGCATTAAATGATACAAATCATAAATATGACGGACTTTCTTCGATAAATCATCTAATGGATTTTCAGTATAAGAAAACCGAACCAAACTAATTATCTTTTCACAAAAAGTACGCTCAATGGCTAGCGTTTTGACTTCAAAATCTTCTAATCCAAATTGTTGGATTAATGCTAAGTTAGGCGTGGTTTTAATAAAATCTGCAATAAAAGTACAAACCGGTTTTATGTTGTTGGGTTCAAAATTGCCCAAATGAGAAACTTCCAAAGTTATATTTTCTCTAACTTCTCCAAAAACTCCTTTCACTCCTACTTTTGGATAAGAATAAACGATTTTCCTCAAACTTCCCAGCTTTTTAGTATTAGGATCATTAGCTACAACGTCAATAATAGAGTTATCAACTACATCCGTAACTGCTTTCAATTTTCGCTTTAAATCATTTCCTGTATCAGTAGCTGTTTTAACAACAACCATATCGATATCTTCTGAAAATCGTTCAATAACTTTATAGCATTTCGATAAAGAAGTACCTCCTTTAAAAACAATCAAATCCTTTACTTCAGAATGAAACAATTGATGCAAAGCATAAGTAACCCAATAATCTTTCTCAATAAAAATTTCAGGAATTTTAAAATGTTCTGCAGTGGCAACAATGGCACCTTCAAAATTGTCTTTATCTAAATGCAAATTCATTATACTATATTCCAGGAGTTAGCAGTAGAAAGTAATGTAGAACTAATACCATATTCATAACTGCTAGACGGATTAATTGATTTTTTTAAAATTCCATAGACAACAGCACTAGTATTCATAGCTTCTAAAAGCGCTCCAAGCAAAGCCCTAACTTTTGGAGGATAAGAACGACCATAGTTCACAAGCTTAGTTATTTGAGTAGTATCAAAATCATAGATTACTTTTTTTAAATAAAGAAGTCCATCACTTTTTTGTAAATCGGGTATAGTATTCAAATCTTTCATAACATCTAAAATTTCCAAATATTTGATGTTATCAGAAGTAACTTTTACATAACTTTTAGCAGGTTTTACCACCATATTACCAACCTTGCCTTTTACTTGCTTATCTAATGAAGCAACTCGTATGGAATTAGAAATTTGAGTAGTTAAGCCCAATCTATTATACAATCTAGTTCCGGTAACATAAGCAACTTGTTTATTTTTATCAAATAGATAAAGAGCAAGTAAAACATCTTCTCTTGGTTTTTGTTCACCAAATGCAGAAACTTTTGGCTTATAATAATACCCTTTTCTAGCTCTTCTAATAATACCTTTATCAACTAATCTGCTTAATGCTTTAGCACCAGCAATAACTTCATCAGAAGTTAATCCAAGAGTATCATATCCGAATACATCACCAGTATCTATTCGATTTATTTTAGCTGTTATTTTATCTGTTACTTTCATAATCAGTAACAAAGGTAGTTAATATATATTTAAATGTCAAGTTTTTTCTATACTTTACCTGACATTAATATCTCTGTAAACATCAATAAAGAGATCCCTATAAGCAACAATAGATATATCTCTATAATCATTATCTCATTCAGCTTCACAAAAATCGCTCCTAGTCCAAGTATTCCTAGCATCAATTCTTTGCTTGCTTCATTTCACTAATTCCATTTGTAATAACGAGAATATTATTTTAATTATGGTATAAAAAAAATGCCACAACTAAGGTGTTGTGGCCGACCAGGTCCTTTTCCCTAGGGAAATGACTTGGCAAATATACGTTGTATAAAAACCAAAAAACAAATTTTCCGTTAAAAACCTTATTACACTACTAATTCTCTATAATATTTCTATAAATTTTATAGCAATAGATAGGTCTAGTTAATAAAAAGAAGTTTTACATTTCATAAGCCACTCCTTTGCCAACGCTCCAAAAGTTTTTGTACGCCCTAGAACGTTTGTCTTTCCAAAGAAAATTTAATGGTAGGGCAACAAAAACTTTCCCAAAGCTGTGTTACATAATTGAGTATTATAATTCATCACAAAGCGTTTATATTGTTTTTTGGTTTTTGCAATGAAGTTATAATATCATTTATGTAAAACAGCCCCGCACCCAACGCGCTAGCCAGTGGCTCCAGGACAACTTTTTTCATTGCTCCCTCGCACCTGCCAGCAATAAAAAAAACCGTCCTTCGCCACTGTCTTTAATAACGTTCGCTATTTCATAGGACGTTTACGGAATTACTTACTTTCAAGAACTTTCACGGTCACTGTTTTTAGCAACTTTGTGTTTAAATCGGTAGTGTTTGCATTGCTTTTATAAGTAGAAAAATGGCTTTAATCTGCAGTTGATTTGCCTATGGATAAAGCCATTTTTCTACCCATAAAACCAAAAAGACAGCAAGAGTGTGGTTTTTTATTTGCCAGGTACTATCGAAATAATTGTTTTCACGATGGCCCGATGCCATAGTAACTTTCAAGCACGTACTTTTCTGAATACTAAATTCTGCAAACTAAATACTATTTTAGGCATCAAGCCATCATAAAAAAACAATCAGACAAACCTCGGTAAGCAAATAAAAAACCACACACTTGCCTGCGCTACTGCCTCATCGCACTAGGAATTATTTTTTCATTGTTTTTGTAAGTGTAATAAATTGCTTTTTGAGTTCATTTCTAAAAATCAAGATTTGGATAAAGCAATTTATTACACCCACAAAATCAAGTCCAGGAAAGAGTATGGATTTTCAAACCAGAAAAATAATCGGAATGGATTTTATATTTCTTTTTCTGTTTTGAAAATCCATACCCTTTCTGAAGAACTCCCATCTTCCGAATCAAGTTTTTTTAGATCCTATTTCATAAGAAATCCATCGGTCACGAGTAAAATAAAAAAATAAATAAAAAGAAAGTAAAGATAAGTTCCAGTTTCAAGAAAAGAAAGTTCAAGCCTTCGGTTTTCAATAAAATCTCCACCCTACGTTTTCGTTTCGCTTCAATATTTTCTGTAAAATCAAAACCTCACTTCCGAACAACTTTATTCTATAAAGCCGGGTAGTATTTTCTTGAAAAAACTTGCTTTTCTTGAAACCTCCACTTGAGAGACGACTTTCTTTTTTTTCCTTTTTTCTTTTAAAAAATTATATGTGTGGCGAGTTCAGCGAGGCACATTATCTTAAAAACCGAAAGTATGCCAAATTTTATCATTAAAACCCACCAAAAAGATACCGCTTATACAAAGCCTCATTTATTCATATTGAACAAAGGGATGAACAGCGGAAAGCCCCAAAAAGAGCCATTTACAAACAGTTTTGTGGTCATTTTTCAAAACGAGGAAGATTGCGAAAATATTTATTTTGTGGCTTACAGCTTATGGAAAACTAAGTTTTGGCATCCATATTTAGTTGGTTCTGTCATTCCGTTTTTACGCCTTCCGGATTTTTCAAAAGAATTTAATCCAAAAGCAAGTGCAATAATGCAGGAACACGAAGAGCATCAAAAAAACATCACAGCCCTCAAACTTTTAGAAAAAAAGGAAAAACAATTTCACGAGAACATCAACCTCATCAATGATTTAAGAAGAGTGATTCTGTATCGCTATTCCAAAAAATAAAACCAATTTCTAACTCTAAATCTTCATAAATGAAACTATTTATTTTGTATCAAACCGACATTTGGAAATCCAAAGCATCAAGAGTTGTTTTTGGAGTATTCGACAGTAGACATAAGGCAATTGACAGCGCAAAATACAATAATCTGTATTGTTCATTTGCCGAAGTAGTAATTGAAGAAATTACTTTGAACCTTTTCGAAGAAAATTAATTTTTTTACAAAAAAAATGCCCAATCCATCGGAAAGGGCATTTTTAGTTTAACCCAAAGGTCACCACAACGAGAGTTAAACTATGTTTTGTGCTTCTTAATGAAAATTTTGAGTATCAAAGATATTAAAAAACTGACTATTGCCCCAAGAGTGGCTAGAATTATCGTTTTCAGAACATCTTCCGAATGTAAATTCGGTAAAACACTCAAAAATGTACCGCTAGCGGTACCCATTACAGTTGAATTACTTTGATCCATCGGCTTTTTCGGTTGTCAATTGGCTAACTGCCGAAATAACACCTCCAGCAACTGCCAAATAACCTGCTACCGAAGTGACAATAACGGGCAAAGCCACAGGCGCAGTCAAAATTGTTCCGCCAACAGCGACCAATCCCAAACCCACATTTCGAAGCACTTTGAAAAACTTTGGAGTTGGAGCTTTCGCTCTTTTTACTACATTCATAATTAGAATTTTATGATTTAATAATTAATGTTACACTTTCATATTCTAAAGCTTTGTAAACCAAGTTCTTTATTTTAGTAAAAGCTTTTCGGGACATAAGACCCAAACCAGGTCCAGAAAGTTTCGTTACCGGAGCAATACAACCATTCAATTCTTTTAAAGCATTATTGGCAGGATGAAATAGAATAAAACTTCTATTTTTTACATTAGTTATTTCCAAATGCCATTGAAATTTCTTGCTGTATCGCTTTTTTATAAAATATTTCCCCTCCGGAATGCAGGAAACTTTCGTTTCGTTGTTTTTCCAAGGTAATTCAATCGTGTTACAGATGAATTTGCCCTCGCATTCGAGTTTACCGTTCGTTCCATCAGGGAAATAAGTTCTAGTTATCGATAAAACCATTATACACCGCTGTCTACTTTCACAATAGACAATGGGTTGTAAGAACCATTTTTCAACGCATACATTTGTCCATTTACCTCTTGGTAAAACTCCAATCCCAAAGCCAAAAACAAAGGCTTTGTACTAGCCGGTGTAACAGGATTCGAATGATTAATCGCAACCGTTGGATTGATATCCCAAGGCAAAATAGCCGTTTCTGAATTGGAAACAACGAATGTTTCGGCCTCAAAATCAATTTCTGCACCTGCAGAAATGATTTTATAATGTGTTGTTCCACTTGGTGCAGAAATCATATTCAATGGGGCAAACGAAGCTAAATCGACAGTAATATCTCCCGTTACACGGTTAATTGTCGCTACAAAAGGAGCAAATAAACTAGTCCCTAGTTTTCCTTGAATATTGAACTCAAAACCTGCCAAAAGCTCGGCTTCCCCATCAATTACGTTTCGTAATCCTCTAACGCTAGTGGTATCAGCTTGGATAACCTTTACCATTTGTTGAGTTAGTCGGCTTACCATTCTGCTATCCGCAGAATTGATTAGAACAGCTCTAAAAGCCGTTCTTAAAATCTTTCCGGCTTTTCCCGCACGTCCAAATTCAGAACCATTTTCACGTGTTCTTTGAAATGCAGGATCGCTCGCAATTCTGCTCGCATCTATTCCGCCTTTTTCACGTGCCAAATGACCATCTTTGGTTTTGTAAAAAGTAATATCTCCGATAGTACCTTTCAATTTAATTATGCCTTTCTGTCTTGCCATAATTCCTAAAATTTAGATTAATAAATTGTCTAAATCATCATCCTGTTGCAACATCTTCCGATTGATTTCGAGAACAAATTTTAGCCAATAAAACAGAAGAAAAAAGCAAGCACAGTTCCGTATGTCACTAAGCGACACAAATGGCTTAAATAGGCATAAATACCTATTTATAAGCATCATTCACAAATGAAAATTATATTTCAAAAATTGTTATTTTTGTTTAACCTTAAACATTGCTTATCAGCAAGTTTAAGCTAATCAAAGCCTAGTCAAAGGCATAGATAATGTATGAAAATAGAAAAACAGAGGATTTGCATCTATCCAAAGGACATACAGCGCATAACAGGAAAGAGTTATCGTCAAAGTACCAGATTAATGCAAAAAGTAAAAACTGACCTCAACAAGCTCGAAAATGAGTTCTTAACTATCGATGAGTTTTGTTCCTATGCAGGATTAAAATATGAACAAGTCGCTCATTTGATTTTTGGTTAATTAAGGTTACTAAAATAAACCTTTACAGATTCACTAACCTCACTATTAACTAGTTCATTATTTGATATTGTTTTCTTTAAAATTGCTTCTTTAAGTCCTTAATTATCTCTATATTTGTACTATAAGTTAATCGAAGTTTTGCAATGCAAAAAGCAGGTGCATAATAGAGACCCTAGTTTTCGAGTAGATATTAAAAATCTATATATCAGTTGCTTAGAAACGGAATACAATTCCCTCTTTCTCCGCGAGCTGAAAAGCAAATGGTTACAAAACCCACTAAATTCAACGATTTAGTGGGTTTTTTCTTTTACAGGATATTCAAATTATTCATTTAATCTCAAAGTTTTGGTGTCTTTCGAGGTGTCACTTAATTATAAAAAATTCTAGTGACACCTATCTCGAAAACCACCTGTACAACAAGCTGTTCAATACATATTCAAAATATGTACATCTTGTTTGTAATTATTAGAAAATTTAAATTTAATAATAACTAAAAGGTTACCACTTATGACACTACAGTATCCGTTCTCTTTTACATAAAGAGATCAAAAACCAACAATGAGGGCATCTGTCCTATTTACACGAGAGTAACAATCCAAAGCAAACGATTTGAATTTAGTACCAACAAATATGTAAATCCCGAAAAATGGTCGGGAGAATGCTCTAAAGTCAAGGGTACTAATGAAGAAGCAAGAACAATAAATAGCCATCTGGATTATTTGAAAAATCAAGTTTTGGAAGCTGAAAAAAGATTATTCAAAAAAGACATCAAAATTACTTCTGAAAATCTGAAGAATGAATTATTCAGTTTGAATGAAACAAAACGGATGTTAGTGCCAATCTTCCAGGACCACAACAACAAAATAAAAGAACTTGATAGAATTTTCCAATAACTTCCTAATGTCTCATAAAAAGACTTTGGCTTACCTACATTTGATCGATCTATAAAATTCACTTTACCTGTCCCCTGAGTATAACTTCCTGTAATACTAGTAGAAAATCCAGCCGACACTCCTATTGATCCTCCATAAGAATATAATTCCCAATCAGAACCTCTTCCATAAGTAAGAGACATTCCAACTCCCGCATTTACTCCAACTATATTTGTAATCAATCCTGAATCAACTCCAGCTCCAATGCGTTTGTATGAATAATCACCATCAAAAGTCTTATGACCACCTTTTCCCGAATGGTTATAAGCTACATAATATGATGTACTTGCATTAACTCCAGTACTAAGTGATGTTTCACCTCCAATTCCTACTTCACCTCCTCGATAACCATATACATAACCTGCATCTTCACCTCCCAAAAAGATAATATTTCCAGATATAGCACTACCCTCAGTCTTAATACCCGCTGAAGATTCAAAACCCACAGTGTTTTCAATTCCAATTGCTAATTTTGAATAATCTATATTTCCAACTTTTTTCTCAATCATTCTAACTATTTTTTCTATCTTTTTGCGTTGCTCTTTTGGTAAATAACTTAATACTGTTTTATAGACTTCTTTTGGAGTTGGTAACTTAACTGTTGAGTTAATACCATCTTCTCCCTCCATACCAGTTGGGTCAACAAAACGTAAAGGACTATTAAAACAATATGTGTAAGCACCAAAATTAGGATATTTCTCCTTCAAAGGATCCACGTTCAACCACAAACTCGTCTTCATATCCAAATACCTAGCCCCATAATAGCTCAAATTCGTCTCCCGATCCAGCTCCTTCCCATTAAATAAATAAGGCGAAGAAAACGATGATGAATGCTCCTCAAACAAAACCTCCCCAAAAGCAATATACTCCACATGTTGGCTAATACTTCCGTTTTTGGTGGTAATATACGAAGTACTGCCGAGATGATCAGGATGAAAATAAAAAATATCATTTTCGGGCATGCCGGTGCCGGTGTAGCCTTCGCTAGGCTGTACGGTTTCAGGTTGTACTGGGGGACCAAATTGTACTGGTGGACCGGGTACACCGCCCGGTTCGTTGAAAACAGGGTTGCGTGGCCAGCCTTCGGGTGGTTCTTGGTTTTCTTCTACCGCTTGTAATATATCGGTTGGGTACGCCTCTCCAGTGTATTCCGGGGTGGCATAAATACCTTGCTGAGTCGGTGGCCCCGGTGGCACGCCCAAGTTTTTTACGTAATTGTCCAAAGCGCGTTGTTGGGCTGCTGTTAGCTGGGTGTAATTGACCCCTCCTGCGGTGATTCCCAACGGTTGTGCAAAGGCACCGTTACCGAGTTTGCTCACGATTCTGCCAGCGCCTTCAAAATAGTGCTTGGTGAATTTTCCTTTGTTAATTACAAAGTACGGACTCACATATCCAGTAGCCGTATTTTAGAGGTGTCTAAGTTTGAAGAAACAGACAAAAACCATATCTTCTCTGTTATTGATGCCTTTATTGCTAAAAGAAAAATTTAATCTATTTTATAAAACAACAAAGCCACTCCGTAATAGAAGTGTTTTTTTTGATTTTCTTTGTGGGCACAGATTGCAAATCTGCGCTATCGTTGCGTTGATATATCCGAGCCATCGGGTAAGAATTTCCGCCCTATCGTTGAGCATATCCGAGCGATCGGGGTTATTTTATTATTGATACAAATAATAACTTATTTTTATATACCATTTTTTATATTAAATTTGCACTATAAAGCAGTATAAACACGCTTTTAATACCATAAATACGCAGACTATGGATACTTTTGGAAAAAAACTTAAAGAAGCTAGAGAAGCAAAAAACTTTTCACAAGCAGAGATAGCACGACAAATAGAAGTACATCACTCTATTATTGGGAAGTACGAACGTGACGAAGTAAAGCCTTCTATTGATGTAGTTAAGAAGTTAGCCCAATCGCTAGGAACTACCGTTAGTTTTTTAATGGGAGAAGCAGAAAACCAAAATATATTTAAAGACCCTGTAATGTTTAAAAGAATGGCAGATATTGAAAGCCTACCCGAAAAAGATAAACAATGCTTACTGCTTACCGTAGATAATTTTATTAAAGCTACTAAATTGAATAGTTTGTAAAAATAGTAAAGCCCTCAAATGAGGGCTTTATTGCTATTTAAGGATAATCAAAACCAAATTTTATTTTTATTACTTTATTTTCTTTCAAAGTAAATTCCATAAAATAACCAGGCATATTGTATCGTTGTAAAAATGTAGAAGTTTCAAAATTAGTATTTCTATAAGATATAATTATTAAATCTTCTTTTTCTGTTTTTTTATAATTAGAACCTTTAATAGATGTTATTTCTTCAAACGTAACACCTAATCCTAAATTAGTTTCTGTTTTAAAACTATCTTCTAAAGTGTTGTAAATATTTACCTTACTTAATGCTTTTTCATTTTTTAAATAACCAATTTCAAAACAATCAAAAGAGTTTTCTGTACTTCCTTCATATTGATAAACTATTAAATACTCTATATTAAATTTATCGCTAAAGATTATTACTGGACTTTCCCTTATTCTTTCTATTGCTTCAATGCTTTTATATTTAGGGTAAAATTCAGGTAAAGACGAATAATTAGATAACAATAATTTATTATTTATTGTTGTATCTGGTACAATTTGATTTAATTCTTGAATTGCTTTTAATTTATCTTTTAGAATTAAAGTAGTATCTTTTTTTATATCTAAAACAGTATCTTTTTTATTCTCTATTTGTACTGTGTTTACATTCTTTACAATATTGTCAGACTTTTTACAAGACAAAGTTGATATCGAAAGTAACCCTAATAAAATTTTCATATTATTCATTTACATTAGGTATTTTAATTCCACTTCTTCCATTATTATTAGGATTATTTGTAATGTTTATTGTTGTTGGAATAGATGAACTGTTTTGTAAAAAGCCTTGTACTGCATTACTAAATCTAGTTAATTCCGTACCATTACCACTTAATCCTATACAACCTAGAGTTCCTTCATTATTACCATCAGGATGTATTCTTAAAAGACTTCTTCCAGTATCAAATTGAGGGTTTAAATTAAAACTGAACCCTACACCATCACTATTCATTCCTTTATTATACCAGCCATTTTCACTTCTATCTTGATAATTATTAACGGTATAATTGCCGTTTTCAGGAGCTCCATTACCAAAGCCACCTGCAACGCCTGAAAAGCTATCTAAAGTGAAGCTAGAGCCGTTATCAAAATCTACTTGAGTATTAACTGTAACATCACCTATTTTTGTGCTACCTTCCCGCATAGAGCCTGTAACACTTATACTATTACCAGTTTGTTCAGAAATTAAATCTGTTCTACCCGTTGTTCTTTCTTGATTTCTTAAAGAATAAACAGAAAGCATAGTATTATAATCCTTATTATCAGATGTAAAACTAGAACTTGCTTTATTAAATGCACTCTCATTAACTTTCATATAGATATCTGCACCGTCTGTTTTTATTCTTCTTAATTCAGTATTATTCATAGATAATACAATAATATCCATTGGAGCTCTACCATCTGGATCAACTAGACGAAGTGGGTTATTCATAACAAAACAGTACGGAGACCAAGCTGGGAACTTCTCCGCCAGCGGGTCAATACTCAACCACAAACTAGTCTTCATATCTAAATACCTAGCCCCGTAGTAACTAAGATTCGTCTCCCTATCCAATTCCTTCCCATTAAACAAATACGGACTAGAAAAGCTAGAACTATGTTCTTCAAACAAAACCTCTCCAAAAGCAATGTATTCCACATGTTGGCTTATGCTTCCGTTTTTGGCTGTAATATACGAAGTACTTCCCAAATGATCAGGGTGAAAATAAAAAATATCATTCTCCGGCAAGCCAATTCCGGTAAAACCTTCACTAGGTTTTACAGTTTCAGGTTCTACTGGAGGACCAAATTGTACTGGCGGTCCCGGCACATCTCCAGGTGCATTAAAAACAGGGTTACGAGGCCATCCCTCAGGTGGTTCCTGATTTTCTTCTACTGGTTTGAGTACCTCACTCGGATATGGATCGCCTGTAAACTCCGGAGTTGCATAAATTCCATGCTGCGTTGGCGGTCCTGGAGGAACTCCTAAAGTTTTTACATAATTGTCCAGGGCTTTTTGTTGCTCGGCGGTAAGTTTACCATAATTTACGCCTCCTGCGGTTAATTTCAATGGCTGTGCAAATGAACCATTTCCTAACTTGCTTACAATTCTTCCTGCACCTTCAAAATAATGTTTGGTGAACTTTCCTTTGCTTATTACAAAATAGGGAGATACATAACCGGTATAATCATCGGTATGTACAATTGTTGCAGCAGTCTGACCATTAATGGCAACATTTTGAGAATCGCCTGAGCTTTTTATTACACGTTCTCCTGCTGCATCATAGGTAAATTGATGAATCCTTCCGTTGTCGTTAATTCCTGACAAGCGGTTTTCTTCATCCCAGGTCATTTTTCTAAAACTCTTTTCTTCCGAATAACTGGTTGGATTTCCGTTGCCGTCGTACACGTATTCTCTTGGTTCTGTTTTCCCTATCTCGGTTATTTTGTTGGGTGCATTGGGGTGCAATTCGTTGTCATAATTGTAATCCAACACATAGCCTTTTTGTTCGTTGTTTACGGTATGCACTAAATCTTTTTTGGTGATGTTGTGCATTTTGTTGTAGCTCATATTCAGCTCATAACTGGCTTTTGTAAACTCGCCCTGATAGATGGCTTTCGCAGACTTCAACCTGTAAAAATCATCGTATTGGTATTCATGGTTTGATGTTCCGCCCAACGTATTGTTTACAATTGGAGCGGTATTTTTGATGCCCAACACATTTCCAACAAGGTCATAACTATAACTGTTGTTCATTACTTGTCGTGTACCGCTTTTTACCTGCAATTGCTGTAATCTTCGCATAACGGCATCGTAGGTATAATTGGTTTCAGTATCGTTGCCGTATTTTAAATACTTGCGCTGTTCAAACTCGTCATAACTCAGTTGTTTGATGTAATCGTAGGTATGCCCTTCTTTGGTGCCTTGCATGCTGGATAAATTTCCAGCGCGGTTATACGTATAGTCAACTACCTCACCATCGGGATAGGTCATTTTCTGAATGCGGTTCCACGTATCGTACTCGTACATCGAAATGTAGGTTTGTATATCGGTTGGCGTGATTCTTAGGGTACGGATTTCTTTTTCGACTTCTCCAAGTTTGCCGTAAAAGAACTCTTGTCCTCCACTGGCATCTTGTACAAACCACAAACGACCTCTTCGATTGGCGGTTCCATCGGCATTTCCGTAGTTGTACTGCACGTTGTTTTGTGGGTTTTTAGGATAGTTGATACTTTCCAAACGGTTGTAGTTGTACTCATATTGTATCGCACCGCCGTCTGGCATGGTATTTTTTAAATCTTGCGTAGTGCGTGAAATCAAATTGTTAGCCAAATCATACACCATGGTACTAGTTCCGGCATCGGGATGGGTGTACTCGGTACGACGTCCCAACCAATCGTAGGTGCTCAAAGTTTCATGGTTCATGGCATCGGTCACTTTGACCATCTCACCCAAAGCATTGGTTTCAAATTTGGTGAGTAAATCGTTTTGTTTACTGGCTAGGTTTTGGCCACTGGCATCGGTATAGGTTGTTGTTGTTTTATTTAAAGCATCGGTTTGGGTGGTTTTCAGCACGGTAACACCATCATAATCTTCAATTTTAAAGGCCGTTGTAGTACTGCTCCCATCAGGCAAGGTCACTTTTACAGCACGTCCTACTTCATCGTAATCAGTCTTAGTAGGGGTAATATTTGAAACTGCTGTGCTAAAAGTCGCATCCAATGTTGTGGTTGTGGTGGGATCGTAATTTTCAATGGGTCTACCGAGTCCATCATACACAATTTTCCCTGAAACAATATGCGCTTCTTTATCGGCCGCTCCGGCTTGGGCAAACAAACTGGCAGTTTTTTTCACCTGAAGTGCTCTTCCTAAACCATCGGTATAGGTGTAGGTTTCGATATCTTTATCGAGTTCTGGATCGTAATTACGGGTTTTAGCATACGGCACTTTCGCAAACGGAAAATAGTCGTAGGCAATGGTATAACTTTTTCCATTGGCTATTTCATAAGGCCCTTTAATGGTTGCTGGACGACCATTATCGTCTAAAGTATAAATAGTACTTTGGTCGTTGCGATCGGTGGTTTTCGTTGGTACGCCAAAACGGTAATCGTAGGCCATCGTATTTTGATACCCAAATGCATCTTTGATAGTCGTCATATACTGATGGTTGTCGGTATCATAAGTATAGTCCAAGGTCATACGTTGGTCTTTGTGATTGCTCGGACCCGTTATTTTTTGAAGGTTTCCGTAGGAGTCGTAGGTGATATCAGTTATGGCAATTTTATCGGCTGCTGCGTAATTTTTAATTTGCGTTACTTCGGCTGTTTGGCTATCAATAGTCGTAGCACGTTTTCTGCGCAAACCATCTACAGTATAGACTTCCAATTGCTTTGGAATACCACCAAAATACGGACTGGTACTTTCGTGGTAACTGATTTTTGCCGTTACTTTATCATTGGTGGTTCCGTTACCTAAATCTTCGTATTTGATGATATTTCCGTTGGCATCATAGGTATTGAAGATGTGCGTTTCTAAATAATCACTCCCGCCTTCATACACTTTTTGCGAAGTATGAATGAGTCCGATAAAAATGCGTTTGGCATCACAAACCGCTGAAGTCAAATCCGATTCGGCTATCAGGGCTTGATTACTAGCATCAATCAAACTGTATTCGTTTTCGGTTTCCTGACGCAGTTTGCCATTTTTATCTAGGGTATAACTGTATTTCAAAAGGTTTTTACGGAAGTAATCCTGATTGTAAAATTCCTGTACCGTGGTCGCAAATACCGAATCATCGGCTACATTAATTTGCTTTTGGGTCACTTTTCCAAAACCATAAAACTCACGTTCTCGACGGTCATAATACCCATTTTCGTAACTGAATTGGGCTATAGCGTGGTCATAACCATCACCAGTATGACCATCAAACACATCTACTGATTTTAGTACCCATTTAGCCGAAGGATTTTCATACGATGGGTTCAATAATTCGTAATCCACCACAAAACTGTTTCCAGCGGCATTGGTTACGCTTTTGAGTTTGTTGGTGCGTTTGATGTTGGATAGGCGCACAACAAGGTGGTCATCATTTTTAGAAACGATATAATCTGTATGACCATCACCATCGATATCCATAAAAGTTCCTTCAGTACGACTTGTACTCCATCCTTTATTTGCTCCCAAAGTTGGAGCAATACGTACGAACCAGATCGAAAATTCAAAAGATGAATTTACATTCATTCCATAACTAACCCCTTTGTTTAAATTCATTTCTGAAAATTTAGGATAAGTAACAGGAGACGCAAAAGAACTCCCTTGATTGAAAGCAACTCGCATTGTTCCATTTAAATAGCTGATTTTATCAGCCAACCCATCTCCATTAATATCCAAGAATGATTCGTAAACATCTGACTCTGATCTAGCATAATTTACACCACCAGAAAAGGAACCCTGTTTTATACTATATCCTAAACCAGCACTCCAATCGGTTGAAAAACCTTTGTTTAAACTCTGCATATTCCAATTCCCTCCATCAACAAAACCATAGCCTGTGCTCAACATTACTTCTCCGGCATCGGTTATTCTATCAGGTAAGCCATCTCCATTAATATCACTATGCATTAGCTTTGATTGATCAGAACCGCTCCCTTCAGAAGCATTTACAGACAATTGATCTTTGGCTTTTGATGCTTCATCATCTGCAGATTTATCTGCCGCATTCGTTTGTGATTTTGACTTGGCAATTGTAAATGATAATCCCGTTTTAGCCTCGCCATGTCTGTAACTTCCTCCAAAATTGGCTCCTTCAGAAGAAGTAGAGGCACGACTAAAATGATCTCCAATATTTATTATTTCATCCGAAATTTTACCAACGGGAGCGGTCAATTGGATATTTCCACCACGAATATAATCTGGAAAACGATCTCCATTAAAATCACTCATGGTTTGTGTTACATACGAATTACCATCAATCGATTTGCTATACCCGAAACTTCCTGCCCCTCCATTTCCTGCTGAAATTTCACCAGATATACTTTTACTCTTACTCTCATTTACCATATCCAAAGCAGAAGTGCTTCCACCGATTAAAGTCGGTAGTGAAAAATCGGTGTAGGCTGCAATATCATCTTCTCCTAATCTTGAAGTTCCAATAAATTGGCCTTGAATAAAAATCCCTGATTCTAATCCTTCCCATTTATTTTTTATGTAAGTCGGGTTTAAAGAAACAAAATAATTATCTGCCATTTCATAACCTTGATTTTCTAAATTATCAGGATTATTGTTATTCAAATTAGGTTCTGTGGTGTAAGCATCAGAATTTTTTAATTGTGTTGCATCAATGATATCACTAGCTAAATTTCCGTTTATAACAAATCCTCCCCAGTTTCTATAATACAAACCTAAATTGCGTTCATCCTCATTTAACGGACAGTAAATAGAGAAATCATCGCTTACACCTGTCCAAATCACATCATCGGTCATGTCTAAAACATCTTTTAAATCGGTAACTAAAATCTGAATTGGCAATGCGTCAGTCTTAGGATAATTTTTTAAAAGAAAAAGAGATTCTGGATTAGAAACCGTTACTTCTAATTGAATTGGCTCACTCAAAATTGCTTCGGGATAAACAATAGCCGCATCTTCTGTATTGTTAATCTCTACCAAGCTACCCTCGATAATTTTATAATACTTACGAGCTACCAAAATATTATTTTGTTTAGCTGATAAGACTACTTCTCCATTATATTTATCATAATTTGCAAATGGATTAGATGGTAACAAAACCAAATCTTGAGGTAAAATACTCAAATTGACTTTACCTTTTGTTGTAGGTAGAACTCCAGGAATTACATAATTACCTTCTCTTTTATTGTACAAAGTATGCGAAACTTCAATCGGAACTTCTTCAGCTACTCCTCCTTGATAGGCAGGAACAATTACAGTTGGTGAAAAGGATATGCTTTGCCAATTGATATTCGATTTTGTCTCTAATGTTATACTCACTTGTGTTTCTGCTTCGAAATCAGGTAAAGTCACCGTAGCTAAATCAAAGGTTGCTAGTTCGTGTCCTAAAAATGTTTTTTCGAACACTATAACCGCTGGATTGGATTTGTCCAAATACGTTTTTGTAACTATCAATCGAATATGATCTGAAGTTATGGGTTTGGTAAAAATTCCTTTCAAATACACTTTACCAGCAACTGCAATTGGTTTGGTCGCTTGAGAACTACTAAAAAAATCTGTGGATGCGTTATACAACGCTAACGAAAATTGATTTGCATCTTTTTGATCTGTTTTGACCACTAGATCCGAAACTACTAGATTCTCATTATTATCTCTATCATAATGTGATACCTGTGAATATGAAATTATTGGGTTCCAATCTATATCATCAAAACTTCCGTCTTTTATAGAACTGACTCTAAAAAACAACTTTTCACCTTTTTCGACTGAAATAGAATTATTCAGTTTACTTTTTTGAATATAATCTTTTGCGGTAATTATTTCTTTCCAAAGCAATTGATTCCCTTTTTGAAAATACAATTGTACCCCATCGGCCTTATCATTTCCTGCATTGGTGACATATTCTGCCCTTGCCTTTATTCTTTCGGTTGTTGTTGGTGCAATCAATTGGTATTGATGCGAAACCGAAATAATCCCTTTTGCAGGTGCCACCCACATCCTTACTACATCATGAAGTGGGTTTTGTTTTTCAATTTCTTGTATTGAAATACCAGTATAACCTGGAATCGAAATGTTTCCGCCTCCCGCCACTGGTGAGGGTGTACCAGTACTGCTAATTTTGAAAGTCGGAATCCCGTTTTCCAAACGATTGTAATACACTTGACCGTTTCGCACATAATCAGTCAATCCATCTCCATTAAAGTCCATAAAATAAACTTTTGTTTTTTGGGTTGAGCGTTGCTGATTGTATCCGATATTGCCATAAGTCAAATTCAAATCTACCCCCCAATTAAAGGATGATGATTTAGAGTATCCCAATTCATTTATATTTATCTGATGCATTTCGCCAAAACCATTCTGTCCAGAACCTGCTAAATTTTTACGATAGTACACTCCGTTTTTGGTTTTAAATACTTTGTCTGGCAAACCATCACCATCTAAATCTTCTAATATTGCTGCGGTATCTGTTGATGACCAACTATTACCTCCATGACCTCCTACAGTAAATCCTTTGTAACTTCCTGAATTAGTCGCTAAACCAACACCTACTCTATAACTGATTCCGTCATTACTCCCCTCAGTACTACTAACCAATGAATGTTTTCCTGAAAACAATAAATCTCCAAAAGGCGGAATATTACTATTATACAAATTATCATTTGGAACACTCCATATTTGCTCTCCCCCAAACGGATTGTACTGCCCAGAACTATTGCGAATATCATCAAAATAATCCAGCGTGTTGGTGTAAAATAGAGTTCCTTTAGCATCGTATTCAGATATCGATTCAAGTAAGGTTTTCTTGAAAGCACCTTCTTTGTATTGGAGTTCATAAGAACGAATCATTTCGTTTTTGTATCGTACTTCAATCTTTCTAAGCAGTTGGTCATTGACTTGCTTAAATCCCAATCGTGCCGATACTTGTACATCGGCTCTGTTGGTTTCGCCTAAATCACCGTTTTTTACAAAAGTGACCGAATAATTACCTTTTTGAGCACCAAAGCCAGTGTAATACACTTTTTTCAAATACAATTCCCCTTCGGTTTTGTCGTATTCGTATTCAACTTTATTGCCTTTTAAGTCTATTTGCATACACAAGGCCCAATGCCCAATATTACCATTGGCATCTTGTAAAATAGCATTGTTTTCTAATCCTACTGTGGTGGCACCATAGTAACTCGCTACACCACTCTTGTCTTTTACTACCCAATAATAATTTTTAGGAGATGATCCTTTGCGGATAATTTGCTGAAAAGCCCCCTCGCGTCTTGGGTAAAATTGTTTGTCAGTGGTACGCTCTGTAAACTCAGTTCGGTGGCTGTTTGGAATTAAAGGTTCTCCAGCTATGGCATAACTCTCGGTTTCCTTATTTACATCATAACGTGGCGCTCCCCAACGGGTTTCAATACTGACAGCTGGAGCCGACATATCCCAGCCGGTTCCTGCCCATGAATGCCCTCCATCGCTATCGTACTGTAAACTAAAACTCGGTTGCATACCATTTCTTCCTTGTGGTATGGTAATACTAAATCCGGTGCTCATGGTTCCTCTACCATTTGCCGAAGGTGGCGCTATAGATTGGATGCCTACAAGTGGACTTGCCGCTTTCAAATCTTTAATACTTGTGGGGGTGTATCCCGAAGTATCAGGCGATTCGGGCATTTTGATAATTCCGGCGATAAAATCGGTAAAATGTGTGGTTTTGGCTTTGATGATGCCATGTTTTATATCCAATGAATCTTTAATCACCTGCTGCCAAAGACGTTTGTGTTCATCAAAATAAAACACATTAATATCTTTTTCGGTATAGCCTTCTGGAATGGCTTTAGTATCGTAAGGAAGCGAAAGGGTAACTACTTTTTCAAAAATGGTTCCGTGTGGCAACAATCGGTAACCCGAATACAGAGCAGTTACATTGACCATCGCCGCATTCAAAGGAGCCACATCAATTTTTCGAAGTCCACTTACCGAAACTTTTAGTTGCTTTTTTAGTACGCCAATCGGAAAATCTGCCGAAAATTGGTCATAGTTTAAAGTGGCTGCTTCAGCTATTTTTATCGTTTTATACGTTTTCTTTGATGCAAGGTCTAAAGTTCTAAATTCTGTTACTTTTTCAAATTGACTCAGTAATAGGGTTTCTTTTATTTTCGTCCCGTTTTGGGTTATTTTTTCAACTGGAATTGATGGGGTGTTTTTGTCAATATCCAAGACCAATTCGAATTCGGGTTGGGTAACATCAATTTCCTTTCCGCCAATGTTTATCCTTTTGTAAAAAGTATTGAATTGGGTACCTTTTACATAATATTTATCACCCGATTGCAGTAAAGTCCAATTATTTTTTGCAGGAGTGGTCTTGTACACTATACGCAGGTTCTTAATCTTATACTGCTGTTTTCGGTTTTCATCGGCTGTAAACAAAAGCACATTATCACCTTTGCGAAGTGACTGATTGGCCAGTGGCTCTGATTGATGACTCCACGATTCATTCTCAGATATAAATTGTCCACCAATACTGGCCTGATTATTAATGCTTCGTAAAATAGAAGCTGCCTGATCATAACCATACAATTCATATTCTAAATAAGCAGTTTGGCCTGCTTCTGGCAAAGTATTTAGGTTGATGTGAAATACATTATCGTAAGCATCATCGGTTTCATTTTCTGATGAAACACCAATGCTACCTTCTTTGATATCCGCTGAAAAGCTTTGATGGGCAAGCGTTTTATTTTTTGTAGTAACCAAGGTTGTTGATCTCTTTTCTTCATTAGAAATAACCGTGTCAACCGTGTTTGAAATCACTTTTTTAATAGTCTCTTTTCCTAAATTGGCTGCAAACAGACAAGCTCCAAGCATCAAGACAATAACAGCAGTTTTATTTTTCATAGGTTTGATTTCGAATTTGGAGAATCTATTTTTTTTCTCTATTTTTTACTTTACAATCAGTTTAAAAATCTTGATTCCAAAATCAGAGTGCACTTTTAGCAGGTACATACCCGAAGCAGACTTAATTGTATCCTGATACAACTGAGTATCTACTTGATTGAGTAGTTTTTCTTTTAGTAAAACTCCTGTTGGACTGTAAATACTTATGGTTACATTGGTTTGAGTTGGATATTGCATCGCAATTGAAAACTGGCCGTTTGGAGTTGGATTTGGATATACTAATACTACATTGCTATCCGTTTGCTCTTTTCCATCAGATAGAACCGAAATCTTTTTTGAGGTAATACACCCCAGATCGTTCGTCAATCGAAGCTCGTAATTCCCGGCTTGGTCAATTAAAAGTTGGTCTGTATTGTCAATAAAATTGCCCTCGCAAAACCATTGATAACTATAATTGCCTATCGCCAAATCCTTGCTTCCATCTAGTAATAGTGCATTGCCATCGGTTAGAGTGTACTCACTATTGAGATTGATAGTTGTACCTTGTTTATCAGCTATAAAAATAGTTTCTTGATATATGCTTCCTTTAGCGTCTTTTACGATATAGTCATACGTTCCTGAGTTTACCGTTATTGGATTGGCTTTTTTTGCTGTTTGACTCCATTGTTTTACAATGACTTGCTCGCCTTCTTTTTTTAGGGTAATGGTATAAGGTGCTTCACCTCCTTCTATGGTATATTGCAATTGTCCTGAACCCAATACCCCGCAAGTGGCTTCGCCTATTGTAACACGGCTAAACATTTCAGGAGCAACTTTTAAAGTAAATTTTAGGTTTCCCGATTTTTGTTTATCCCAATCTAGAGTTTTAAGAATGATTTTTTCTTTAGATGTGGTACTCGCCAATTTTATATATTCAGAACTGGCTATATCATAATTTCCTTCTCCACTATAATCCACTAATAACCAATAATAGTCGCTCTGTAAACATTCGCCTTTAATAAACTTGGGATTGAATTCCCAATTTAAACTCAAATCTGATGGATTGTAAAAATCTAATTGCCATTCTCTGTCAATTCCCACTGGCTCTCCTTGTTCTTGTTTTTTAAGGTTTAATCCTCTTTGATTGTCACTCCAAAACGCAAAATAGTTATTCGGAATGGTATTCGATTCACTTTTTATTTCAAAACTCATCAAACCTTCTTCAAACATATTACCGCTTTTGAGTTGCAAAAGACCACTTTGATCGTCTCTCCCTACTGCAGTAATGCTTCCCGAATGGTTTTTATGCTTCTCATAATCCCAAATCGTTGTGCCCTCACTATTGAGGTAATTTTTAAAATTGAATTGCGAAAGTGAAATTCCGTATTTTATTGCCAAATAACTCGCTATTTTTTGACTTTCAAATTGTGATAATACCCGATCATACACTAGTATTTCACCCAAAGTACCTTGTAACTCATCTGGTGGAAGTTTAGCTAAATTTGTTTGATGTGCAATGGTAATTTTAGAAGGTTTTGCTACCGTATCTGTTTGGTTTTCCTGAAAGAATAAAATATTGGCCTTTTGAGGTTTTAATTTACTATTGTACGATTGATAATTGTATCTATATAAATCGGCCAAACGCTTATTGGTTGCCGCTGAAACTACTTTTTTAGTATCGCTAATAGTGTACAACAATTGTTCTTTCAAACTGTCTTTGACTTTATACACCATAAATAAGGTCTGCTTTCTTTTTACAGCACTTGGCAGGATAAGTTGGATGGAATCTTGAGTGCTATCAAAAACGATACTTGGATTGTTGTTAAATTCCTTTCCTTGCTGCAAATTTTGCGGGTACTTGGCCTTGGTTAGGGTTAATGTTTGCCAATAATACTTATCTGTATTGGCTTTTGGTGTTAACCAAAATAAGGGCTCCTGAACTTGGCCCGGCAATACTTTTGTTTGCGCAAAAAGTGGTGTTGTCACAGCTAACAAGGTTACCATTGTCCAATTAAAAATCGTCTTTTTCATATATACTGGTTGATTAAAGAGGATTATTTATCGTTCTTTTTCTAGAAATTGCCTAAATCGTCAAAATAGAACGAATACCCAATTACTAAAGAAATGCTATTGACTTTATTTTGGTTTTCACTATACCTATGACCGTTTTCTTCGGTAGTCAAAGCATCTGTTAATCCTAAAGTATAGCGAGCTCCTACGGATAATTTGTTTCGAAATTCATATCCTACTGAAAATTGCCCGTAGAAAAAATTCCGTCCTGTTAAGGATTCCTTCAATACTTTTTCGACATTCGCATCCGATTCAAAATAAGTTCCAGAATCAGCAAAAACTTCTTGTGCATTGGATCTGTATTTGATATTATCCCCAGCAAAGTTGAAGGCAACATATGGGCCAATACCCACATATAACCCTTCAATAGGATAATATTTGAACTGCGCTCCAAGATTGATGTACTGGTAATTGAATTCCATTTTGTATTTCAACCCTTCAATATCTTCATAATTTAAATCGGTACCTTGACCAGAATATGACACTTCTGTCAGTAAACTCACATTGTTATATGGATACTTCCAATTGATAAAAATTCCAGCTGTACCTCCAAACTTTGCTTTCTCTTCTAAACTATATCCTTGATAAATTCCTTTAGGCACAATAACATCAGGCAAATTAGACATCGATGAATAAATTCCTCCAGCAAAAAGACCATAAGTGATTTCACGATCGTTTTGGGCAAAGACTACAGATGCAGTTAAAGAAATAAAAAGAGTAAAATATTTTTTCATATATTGATTTTCGTTTTTTTTGTTGGTCCTATGTAAATGCTTCGTTTGCACACTATCGTTTGATCTGCATATCAGTAATACCTCTTGTTGAGTCTATTTTAGGTTATGTACATTTCCTATTAATTACCATTGGTGAAAACTATAACCTACCGATAAACACAAAACGCTGCTCTTGTTCTGATTTTCGATAAATTGAAAGGAAGCGGCATTACTCTTGACCATATCGGTAACGCCTAAATAATATCTGAGGTCAAAATGAACACTTTTGTGGAGTTCGTATCCTAAACTGAAACAAAGCGACAAATCACCAACTCCGTCTAAACCATCTTTATAAAATTGACGCGTTGCCACATCATACATACCATTAGCGTCGTTAGACTTATAGGTGATGTCATTGGGAGAAAGATTGATGCCGTAAAAAGCGCCAATACCAATATTGAGTCCTTCATAAGGATAAATACGATAGGTAGCGCCTAATTGAATATAGGAATAATGAAATCCTAATTCGAATTCTTTACCAGTAACATCTTTGTAAGTGACATTTTCTCCTGCTTGACGAAACAATATTTCGGGTTGTATGGCAACACGAGTATCATATAATTTGCAGTTTAGGAAAAACCCTCCCTCCAATCCATACACGCCATTGCTTTTCATCTCACTATTATCAAAGGTGTTGTCACGCCCTTTGATACTCTCGGGTAAATTGCTAATACGCGAATACAAAACACCGAATTTTAGTCCGTAGGTAATGTTGGTTTCGTTTTGGGCAAAAAGACATTGAGTAAAAAAACTAATAAAAATTAACCAGTTTTGTTTTATTTTCATTCTATATTTTTTTGCGAATATACTTACTATTTAACATTCAACCTTACAAAAAAATAACAAAAAATTAGAAAAATATTACAAAATAAAAAAGTGCATTATTTTACTACAATTAGCAATTCGTGTATAAAAACTAAACAACAAGAAATAAGTCGAATTTATATAGGTCTTGGGGAGACTGTCTTGTGTCAACATTTCATTTAAAAATCAACACATAATGATTTATACAATGAGAAATTAAAATTCTTGACCAAGATAAATCTGTGTCATTAAAACATTAAAAATCAACTTTGTAATAAAACCATTACTGATTTCGCAAAATAATTTAAATAAATCAATAATAAATCCTAACTTTAACATAAAACAATAATAATCAACCCTTTAAACCTTAAAACTTAAAAACATGAAGAAAGTCATCACTTTATTTTGTTCTTTGTTTGTTTTGATAGCAACTGGGCAACAAACAAAATCAGGTGAGGCTTTACCTTATCCTAAACAAGAATTTAAAGGAAAAATTGGTGTCTCCTTTGAAGATTCGAAAGAAGATTACCTCAACCTTTTAAAGCTCCAAATGGAGCTCCAAATGTTTTGTTAATTCTGCTAGATGATACTGGTTTTGGACAAGCAGGAATAATGGGAGGACCAATACCAACACCCAACATGAATCAGTTGGCAGCTGATGGACTTACTTATACCCGATTTCACACAACCGGAATCTGTAGTCCAACCAGAGCGGCACTTTTAACAGGAAGAAATCATCATCAGGTTGGATTCGGAACAATTTCAGAACTCTCAACTGGTTACCCTGGTTACAACAGCATATGGGGAAAAGACGTAGGAACTATTGCCGAAGTATTAAAACAAAATGGTTACAGTACAGCAGCATGGGGAAAATGGCACAATACACCTGACTGGGAAACAAATCCAATTGGTCCCTTTACCCAATGGCCAACAGGTCTCGGATTTGAATACTTCTACGGATTTCAAGGTGGCGAAACCCATCAATATTACCCACAACTTTTTAAAAACACATCCCCTGTAGAACCCCCAAAATCACCTGAGGATGGTTATCATTTAACAGAAGATTTAACCGATGATGCTATCAAATGGATTCGTCAGCAAAAATCTATTAATCCAGACAAACCTTATTTTGCATATTTTGCAACTGGTGCCATGCACGCACCCTTACATGCCCCAAAAGAATGGATTGAAAAATTTAAAGGTCAATTTGATGAAGGTTGGGATGCTATGAGAGAACATACTCTTGCACGCCAGAAAAAATTAGGTATTGTACCTCAAAATACCAAACTCACAGCTAGACCAGATGCTATACCAGCTTGGAATTCTCTTAGTGCCGATGAAAAGAAACTTTTTGCTAGACAGATGGAAGTTTTTGCTGGTTTCTTGGCTCATACCGATTATTGGACAGGTAAACTTATAAAAGCCGTTCGTGATTTGCCTGGAGGAGATAATACTATGATTATTTATATAATTGGAGATAACGGATCAAGTGCCGAAGGTAGTATGTCTGGAACTTTAAATAATATGATGACACAAAATGGATTCCCTGATAATGTAGAACGTCAGCTAAAAGTTATGGATGAATTAGGGGGACCTAAACATGAAAACCATTTTGCAGTTCCTTGGTCATGGGCTGGTTCTACACCTTTTCAGTGGATGAAGCGTGTTCCATCTCATTTTGGAGGTACCCGAAATGGTATGATTATATCATGGCCTGCGGGAATTAAATCAAAAAATGAAATCAGAACACAATTTCACCATGTGATTGATATAGCTCCAACCATATATTCTGCTTCAGGTATTACTTTTCCAACCGAATTAAATGGAGTAAAACAAACACCTATTGCTGGTGTACCTATGAATTACACATTTATTAACGCTAGTGCAACAGGTACCCGTACAACACAATATTTTGAAACTGGTGGTCATCGTGCCATTTATAACAATGGATGGGTAGCCGCTTCCTTTCATGGAATTCCATGGCAATTAAGTGGTTCAGTTGGTTTTAAAAACAATGTTTGGGAACTTTACAATATTGATGATGATTTTTCGGAGTCAATTGATCTTGCAAAAAAGAACCCAAAAAAATTAGACGAATTAAAGAATGTATTTGACCAAGAGGCAAAAAAATATAATGTATATCCATTAGACGATCGTTTCGTAGAAAGAGCTATTAACCCAAACCGTCCTTCGGTAGTCAAAGGGAAAAACCAATTTACTTATCTTGCAGGAACAGAAAGAATCCCCGAAGGTAGCGCACCACCAGTGTATGCAAGAACCCATACAATAACAGCCAAAATTAACCATTCGGAAAAAAATGAAGGTGTAATTGTAGCTAATGGTGGAGGTTCTGCAGGATATAGTTTGTATATAAAAGAAAACAAACTGGTTTACTTTTATAATTTCTTCCATCTTAATCATTATACTATTACCTCTACACCTTTACCTGAGGGAAATTTAAAAATAGAAATGATTTACACCCAAGAATCTAAAGAATTAGAAGGTGGTGGAAGTACCAAACTTTTTGTAAACGGCAAAGAAGTGGGCAGTGGAAAAGTGGACAAAGTAGTACCTTCTCGTTACTCAGCTACCGAAACAATGGATATTGGTAAGGACTTGGGTTCTACAGTAAATGAAGCATATAAAACACCATTTGCATACACAGGCGAAATTCAGACTGTAGAGTTTGATCTTAAACAAAAGTATATTTCATTTTTTAGGTACTTCTTTTTTAAGAATTTATCACTACTTGCCGAAAGTCTAAAATAAAAAATGCCTGAGAATCCCTTATTTTTGATTTGACTAAAAAATAATAATTATAGGACTTTTCAGGCGAATCAAAAATAACAAAAAGCCACTTATTAGACAAATAATAGATTTAGCACCACTTTGGATGATTGAATCTTGTGCCAAACAACACAAAAGCGACAAAGGTTGTAGTAAATACGAGACTTACGATCATTTTGTGGCCTTAACTTACGGACAGTTTAATAAATGCTATACCTTGAACGATATTTCTACCGGAATCGGTGTTAATGAGACATTTATAGGGGATTTAGGATTATTGCAAAGTCCGGCGCGAACCACAATGAGTGATGGTAATCTATTGCTTGCTTTGATAAATAGAACAATAGCAAAAAAGACAAAATCATTCTCTTCTTTAGTTGAAAAAATCAGGATATGTTTAACTTAATACTTGAGTTTGAATTATGTCTGCAATCAAGTTGGCGATGGTACAAAAAAAAGTCCAGAACCAAAATTACAATTCAATTCGGACTTATTTTCAGGAATAATTTATATGTCGTACCCCGCCCACAAGGGCTACAGCCCCCCCACACCATTATGTAAAACTTTCGGATAGCTGTGATTTGTTCACTATTTTTGCGTAGAAATCTACGAATACCAAATTATGAACCGAGCCATTCCTAAAAACAAACAAATTAAGATTATTGATAATTTTAATGATCTTGTAAACACTGAATTTCAAAACGATTTGAATGCTATTTGTTGGAGTAGAAAATTGATGGGCAATTTTAAAGAAATTGTTGAAAAATTGCGGTTAAAAGACAACATTACTGAGGTCTCTCCCGATGACTTATTAGCTTTATCACTTTCAGATGAAGGGCAAATGGCGAGAGAAATTATCCTGAATGATTTGCAATTACTAAAAGATTTTGGAGCATTACCTTCGTTAAATTTGTTACAACATTACGAACGAGACGAAGAGTTCGATTTTTTTTCAACCGATGTGTATTCGTATCATGTTGATCGCTCTCCTATTGCAACTGATACTTTTTTATGTACATATTATGGAGCAGCTAGTGATATTTTGCCTAACGATCAGGCGATACAAAAAATCTTGATTCCTGAAATTCGAGAAAAATTAAAAACGCTACACGACGGATCTGAAACTGAATTTGAAAACTTTTTAGAAGACTGCTTTTTCGATTTACATTATCAAGCGAAACCAAATGCCAAGCCTGTAAATTTAGGATTAGGTAATCTTTGGCGATTGGCAGTAGATCATCCGCAACAAAAAGTTTTACCCTGCGTACATAGAGCTCCAAAAGAAAACGATGATGAATACCGATTACTATTGATTTGTTAGATAAAACTAAGAACTATTTTTTTCTAAATTTCTCTAAACTGATGTATAAGATTATTGGCTTTTGTAACCTCTCAAAACTTAGTAGATTGAAAAATACAACCATCCTGTAAAATGTAAATTCTATTGGTGAATTTATTCTAATTGCTTCATGATGTTCTGCTAGTAGGCGATGGTCTAAAAAAATAAAAGAGAAACTCAGAAGTTGAATTTCTCTTTTAGTTAGAATTACCAATTTAACTTAATTAGTAGTCATTATTTTCAATTTGTTTATAAGCATCGATCACTTTTTTCACTAATCTATGACGAACAACATCTTTGTCATCTAAGTAAATAATACCTATTCCTTCAATGTCTTTCAAAACCAATAAAGCCTCTTTAAGACCCGAAATTGTTCTTCTTGGCAAATCTACTTGACCAGGATCTCCAGTAATCATAAACTTTGCATTTTTCCCCATACGGGTTAAAAACATTTTCATTTGCGAATGAGTAGTATTTTGTGCTTCATCAAGAATCACAAAAGCATTATCAAGAGTTCTTCCTCTCATAAAGGCTAAAGGAGCAATCTGAATGATCCCTTTAAGAATGAAATCTTCTAATTTTTCGTTTGGCAACATATCCCTCAAGGCATCATACAAAGGCTGCATATAAGGATCTAGTTTTTCTTTCATATCTCCAGGAAGAAAACCAAGATTTTCACCTGCTTCTACAGCTGGTCTTGTCAAAACAATTCGTTTAACTTGTTTTTCCTTTAAAGCTTTTACAGCCATTGCAACACCAGTATATGTTTTTCCTGTACCTGCTGGACCAACTGCAAAAACCATATCGTTTTTTTCCATGGTATCAACTAACAATTGCTGATTAGGGGTCATGGCCTTAATGATTTTGCCTCCTACCCCATGAACCAAAATTTTATCGTGACCAAATATTCTAGTTTCTTCATTAGAATCGCTAGAAATCACTCTTTCGATTACATTATCATCAATCGTATTGTATCGGGTAAAATGCAACATCAAACGTTGAAAACGAGTTTCGAATTCGTCTAAAACATCTTTCTCGCCAAAAGCTTTAAGGATTGTGCCTCTAGCAACAATTTTTAATTTTGGATAAAGTTTCTTAATCGACTCTAAATGGGAGTCATGTGTACCCCAAAATTCTTTAGGAGCAATGTCGATGAGCTCAATAGTTCTTTCGTTCAAAATAAGAAGTTTTTAAGTTAATTAAATAAGATTAAATTAATTCAACCTTTGTGCTACAACTATCTAATTGTAGTTTTTAATTTCTAAATCGGAAAATAACTCTAAAAAACATCTTTACTAAAACTTTTAGAAATTTTAGCTTTAAATTACACGTTCGCCCTTAATTTTTTTAACATTTCTTCGTTTAATAAATCAGAAGGTCTGATTGATAAAATTTCACAAAGATTATTATTTAAAAGCAACTCAATTTCTGTTTCATTATAATCATCTTTTTCAATAGTCTTGTTGTCTAGTAATTTGTTAGTGATAACAGATTTAATCGTTTTCTTTTTTAAAGAATGCTTTTGAGCAAATGAATTTAAACTACACAAGAAAAGAAATAAAATAAAAATAAACTTAGACATAGATTTTGTTTTAATTCGAGGAAATTCTGTTTTCATTAAAGTATAAAATACTTTAGCTTTGTACTTTTCAAATTTAAGAAAAAAAAAGTTTCGGTCGCTTCAAAACTCAATAGTTATAAACAATTTTATGTCAATAATTACCCTTACTACCGATTACGGATTGAAAGACCACTTTGTTGGCGCATTGAAGGGAAAAATTTTTTCAGAGTTTTCTGAAGCTGCAATTGTCGATATATCCCATCACATAGATCCATTTAACATAACAGAAGCTTCCTATATTCTTTCAGCCTCTTACGATAGTTTTCCAAAAGGAACAGTTCATATAATTGGAGTTGACTCTGAGGCCAACAAAGAAAACCAACATGTAGTCATGCAATGGAACGATCATTATTTTATTGCTGCTGATAACGGAATATTGAGCATGCTGACACAAAAAATTATTCCGCAAAAAATTGTTACAATAACTATTCATGATCGCTTACATTCTGAAGCAACAGATCTTGACGTTTTTGTAAAAGTAGCTTGCCATATTGCCAAAGGAGGTGCTTTAAGTGTTGTTGGCAAAGAAATTAGTAACCTAAAACAAGTAACAGATCTTCAAGTAATTTTGTCCGAAGACGGAAATCAACTTAAAGGAAATGTTATTTATATTGACCATTTTGGAAATGTCGTAACCAATATTTCAAAAAAACAATTTTTAGAAACAGTAAGAGGAAGAAATTATGAAATTGTTTTTAAAAATCAGAAAATAAAAAACATTTTGCCTTATTACTCGGCTATTGCCGATTCTGATAAATACACCGTAAAAAATTACGAAGGGCAAAAATTGGCCATTTTTAACGAAGCTGGCTTTTTGGAAATTGCCATTTTTAGAAGCAATCCACTTACGGTTGGCTCGGCAAGTACATTACTAGGGCTAAATTACAGAGATGTCGTGACAATAAAATTTATTTAAAACTTCCAAAAAACATTTAAACTACTAATAAAAAGCGACTTAAGTATTTTAAATTAAATTAAAAAAAACATTCGGTTTATACATACAAAAGTTTAAAATTTGCAGTTTAAAATCTAAAGCTTCATAAAGCTTTTGCTAATAAAGAAAATGAGTTTTCATAAAGAAAAGATTGTCTCTTTTTAGAAAACTTTTAATTGATTAAAACAAAAAAATAAAATAGTACAAGTAATCGTTTTCTTGAATTATAGCTGTACATTTTTTTTATTTAACAACAAATTTTTTAAAATAAATAGAAACACACTATGAAGTCAATAGTATTTCGTGAAATTAAGTCCTTTTTTGGTTCGCCCATTGGATATTTGGTAATTGCCCTTTTCTTGATTGGAAATGGTCTATTCTTATGGGTTTTTGAAAATGACTACAACATCTTAAATTCAGGTTTTGCCGATTTGACCCCATTTTTTACACTGGCTCCTTGGATATTAATTTTTCTCATTCCCGCAGTTACTATGCGTAGTTTCTCTGACGAAAAAAAACAAGGAACTCTAGAATTATTACTCACAAAGCCAATCAGCCTTTGGGAAATTGTAAATGGTAAATTTTTAGGAGCCTTTCTATTGATTATAATAGCCATTCTTCCAACCTTTATATATGTAGAAGTTATTTGGAGTCTTGGTTCACCCGAAGGAAATATCGACATGGGAAGCACTATGGGTTCCTATTTTGGACTATTGTTTTTAATCGGAGCCTACTCTGCCATTGGTATTTTTACCTCTTCCATTTCCGAAAATCAAATTATTTCCTTTATTGTTGCCGTTTTCTTGTGTTTCTTATTCTATTTTGGATTTGAAGGCTTAGCAGCCATTTCCCAAAATTTATCTTCTTTTATTTCCTATTTTGGAATGCAAGATCATTACAAAAGTATGAGTCGAGGTGTTATCGATACAAGAGATGTAATCTATTTTATTAGTATAGCAGTGCTATTTTTATCTTTTACCGTTTATAATTTAAAATCTACCAAATCATAATGAAGGCATTTACAATAAAAAACACCAAATCATTATTGATTACTATTGCAGTTGTATTACTGATAAATATTGCCAGTAATTACTTTTTTCGTCGATTCGATCTAACAAAAGATCATCGATACACCTTATCTCCTACTACTTTAAGCATTATCAAAGAGATTAAAAATCCTTTATCGATAAAAGTTTATTTACAAGGAAATGATCTTCCAGCCGAATTTAGACGTTTACAATTAGAATCTAAACAGCTCTTGGAAGAATTTCAAGCCTATAATTCGAATATTATCATCGAGTATATTGATCCTTTAGAAAACAAAGAAGAAAACATGGATAAGATTAAAACCTTATACCAAAAAGGGCTTACTCCAATAAACATAACCGTTGATGATAAAGGAAAACAATCCCAATCGATGGTTTTCCCTTGGGCAATTGCTGTTTACAATAACAAAGAGGTCAATATCCCTCTTTTAAAAAATATTATGGGAACCAATACTACCGAAAAAGTTATTGGTTCTATTCAGCATTTAGAATACTCAATCTCGGATGGAATTAATAAAATTTCTAAGGGGAAACAGAAAAAAGTTGCCATCATTAAAGGAAACGGTGAGTTAGAAGAGCGCTATATAGCTAAATTTTTATTACAAGTTCGTGAAAGCTATTTTATTGGTCCATTCACGTTAGATTCGGTTGCCAAAAATCCAACGGGAGCTCTAAAATCACTTCAAAATTATGATTTAGCAGTTATTGCAAAGCCAACCGAAGCTTTTACGGATGAAGAAAAAATGGTTTTAGACCAATTCATTATCAAAGGAGGAAAAACCTTGTGGCTGATAGACCAAGTAAATGCCGAAATGGATAGTTTGTACAATCCAACAGGAGCAACTTTAGCTTTTCCGAAAGACTTAAATTTAAATGATTTGTTTTTCAAATACGGAATTCGTATCAATCCAGATTTAGTCAAAGACGAACAAGGAAGTCCTATAAAACTTGCAAGTGGCGAACAAGGGAGCGCTACAACTTATCAAGATTTCAATTGGAAATTTGCTCCACAAGTATATCCAATTAGTGTACACCCAATTGTAAAAAACCTTGGTGGAATCAAATTTGATTTTGCCAATGCAATAGATACTTTGAAAAACGGAATCAAAAAAACCGTTTTACTACAATCTTCACCCTATTCTAAAAAAATTGGAACACCGGTTGAGATTAATTTAAATATTGTTTCTGAGCAGACTTCCCCTGCAGATTATCAAAATAAAGGAAATATTCCAATGGCAGTATTGCTAGAAGGTTCATTCCAGTCGATGTTTTCTAATAGAGTTTTACCATTTGATGATGCCTCATTCTCGAATACTGGAAAACCAAATAAAATGATTGTCATCTCGGACGGTGATCTTATAAAAAACCAAATGGATAAAACAGGGCAACCAGTCGAGTTAGGTTATGACCAGCGATCAGGAAACTTATACGACAATAAAGATTTTATGATGAATTGTGTTAATTATCTATTAGATGACACTGGACTTATTAACATCAGAAGCAAGGATCTGGATTTACCATTATTGGATCGGGAAAAAGTATATGAAAACTATACTTTCACACAGTTCTTAACCATTGGGGTTCCATTCCTGATTTTATTAGTATTCGGTATTGGATTTACTTTCTTGAGAAAAAAAATATATAGTAGATAGATGTTAATAAAAAAATTGTAATACTAGAATAGTTTACAATATATTTGTAAAGTGTATCACCAATTATTAAAAAGTACACCATTAAAAAAACAAAACAAAACAGATGAAATTTATAGTATCGAGTTCGTACTTATTAAAGCAATTACAAGTTCTAGGAAGTGTTATTAACAGTAACAACACCTTGCCTATTTTAGACAATTTCTTGTTTGAATTAAATAATAACGAATTAACTGTTTCGGCTTCAGATTTAGAGACTACAATGTCTGCAACATTAACTATTGATTCTACTAGTAAAGGTAGTGTTGCAGTACCTGCTAAATTATTGTTAGAAATTCTAAAAACTTTTCCAGAACAACCTCTAACCTTTACAGTCGAAGAAAACAATACTATAGAAATCAGTTCTAATTCTGGTAAGTATGCCTTAGCGTATGCTCCAGGAGACGAATTTCCAAAATCAGTAAATTTAGAAGAACCTTCGGTAACATTAGTTCCAGCCGATGTTTTGGCGACAGCAGTAAGCAAAACCATTTTTGCCGCTGGTAATGACGATTTACGTCCTGTAATGTCTGGTGTTTTCTTTCAATTTTCTCCAGAAGGTTTAATTTTCGTAGCAACAGATGCTCACAAATTAGTAAAATATGCTCGCTCCGATGTAAAAGCATCACAAGTTGCTGAGTTTATTATGCCAAAAAAACCATTAAATATTTTAAAAAGTATTTTAAGTACATCTGATGCTGAAGTAAAAATAGAATATAACGATTCGAATGCAACTTTTTCTTTTGATAACTACATTTTATTATGTCGTTTGATTGATGGTAAATACCCAAACTACGAAGCAGTTATCCCTAAAGAAAATCCTAATAAATTGATGATGGATCGTTCTCAATTTTTGAGTTCTGTACGTCGTGTTGCTATTTTCTCTAACAAAACTACACACCAAATTCGTTTAAAAGTAGCTGGTGCAGAATTGAATATTTCTGCTGAAGATATTGACTATTCTAACAAAGCCGAAGAAAGATTAACTTGTGATTATCAAGGTGATGATATGCAAATTGGTTTTAACTCACGTTTCTTGACCGAAATGCTAAACAACTTACAATCGGATATGATAATGCTTGAAATGTCATTACCTAACAGAGCCGGAATTCTTACTCCTATTGATGGTTTAGAAGAAGGCGAAACCGTAACAATGCTTGTAATGCCAGTTATGCTTAACAGCTAGTTACCTCAAAATACTAAACTAACCAAAACCATTTTTATATTCGAAAAACCAAAACTCACTAACCAGAGTTTTGGTTTTTTTTTATTACACTTAACTAAAATTGGTTAATACCTCAATTATTGTAATCAAAAACCCCATCCCATAAAGTATCAATCTGAACTAGTGCTTTCTCTAACGAAAGAACTTCCCATTTTCCATTTGTCTCCACCCCAAGACCAATATTTTGCAATTTCAACAAAGCTTCTTTTACATCAAAATCAATATCTACTTTTAATTCTGATAGAAACCAAGACTCAATTTGACAATCTAATTCATCAGCTGTTAATGCTGTTTTACTCTTAATTAAAAACAAATATGCCAAAATAGTTTCTTTAAACATTTCTTCTTCAGAAGAATTTAATAACGAATAGAAAGCTCCACTATTGTTTCCTAAATTTTTAAAATACAAACTATCCGACAGCATTTTTGAATACCTAATCTTCTTATTCACAAAATTATTATACTGACGAAATAAATAGGCTGATAATATCCCCAAGGCTATTAATCCTTGATTTAAAGAGGTTTTACTATTTAATAAATCAACTGCTTCTCCTGTTTGATATGCAGCGTACATCCCGATCAAGGCTGGAATCACTTTGGCGGTTAATAAAGAAACACCACCAAATATTGCCGGAACCCACAAGAGGAGTTTGTCGGAATTGGACATCATGGGTATTGCATTAGGAAAAATTGTTTCTAAGTCATTTTTCGGAACTCTTTTGAAAATTTTTAACGCAATAGAACCTGGTTCAATAGGGATTTTTTTGAATTTGACTTTGTTTAATTTCAAATAATCTGCTTCATTATAATTCAGATAGATCATTACTCGATCGTAGTACTCTATTTCAACTTCTTTCTTCCAAAAAAAGAATTTAGTCACTTTTTCTTTGGCTGTATGATGTCCGCGTACATAAAGCTCGTAATCTTTGAAAGCATTAAAATCAATCGCTAATTTCAAACCAATTAAATCCGAATTTTTAAGTGCTGAATCTAAGGTTTCTCTATCAATACGTCTGTAATTTCCACGTTCCAATACTTTCGAAAGCGTTTCTTTGAATACTGTAAAATCACTTTTCCCAACAAAACTATTTTTCTCGCTCTTGTCTAAATCAGGATCAAACAAGGCATAATTCTGTTTTAAATTTCTATTTAAATTGAAGGTTTCATAATGATAATAATGCTCAATAATCTCGAAAAGTTTCTTGAAATCATCGACTATTTTGGTATTATCAGCAAAAAAAGACAATTGGTGTTCGAGTAAAAATTCCTTGTTGAAAGGAATATAATGTTCTCGTGTCATAGTAAAATTTGGGGTTTTATAGACGGATTACTAAAATCGGTAAGTGATTTAAATTATAAACGAAATACAGTGTACAAAATTATAGTTCACAATCTAAATTATTAAATGTTCTACCTTAAAGATTTACTAAATTTTGACTGAGTGATATGCTACAAAAGAAATTCAAAAATCTCAAATCAAAAACTTTCTACATCATGCATTAGATGACTCCAATTTTCTTCATTAAAAAAGTAGCACTTTTATTTTGACAAATACCCTCTCGCAATTTGTAATCAAAACACAACTCATTATTATGTATTTCGACTTCAAAACATTTATTAGTTAATATTTTTGGATATTCATTAGTAGTCAAACAAACCTCTATATCATGAGTTGCGATGGCTCCAATAGCATTTTTACTAATTACTTTTTTAACTACTTCAATTGTTCCATTACGTTTATCATCTGAGTTTGTTCCTCTCAAAATTTCATCTAACAATACAAAAGCAGGTTTCTCTGCTAATTCGTCCATTATTTGTTTCAATCTTTTGATTTCAGCAAAGAAATAAGATTCGCTATCTGATAACGAATCTGAAAGTCGCATTGAAACCAAAACAGGTAATGGATGAACATTTGCATTATTTGCGCAAACAGGAGATCCCATTCCGGCCAAAACCATATTCACACCTAAGCTTCTTAAAAATGTACTCTTGCCTGACATATTGGAACCCGTTAAAATCATGAATGATTCCGGCTGAAAGTGTACATCGTTTCCTTTTCGAGTTGCAGGATTCAATAACGGATGACTAAGATTTGTAAAACTAATTTCGTAATTAGCATTCAGACTTGGATAAACAAAATCAGGATTATTGTAAGCAAAATTGGCCAAGCTATTTAACATTTCAAATTCGCCAATAACTTCTAACCATTCTTCTAAAACCACTGCATGTTCTTTTTTCCAGTTGATCATCGATTTCAAAACATGGATATTAAAAAGAAATGTTCCATTAAACAATAATGAAGTTACAAAATTCCCAACGCTCTCCATTTTAGAAAACAACTCAGCCAATTTTTGGAGATGTACACTCGCTTTCTGATTTTTAAAAAGCAATTTTTGTTGTAAAGTGATTAGTTTTTTAGATTCAAATGATTCATTTTCGATTTTTTGAACCAACAATCCATACTGACTTATAGTGGTATTTATATTGTCTGATTGGGCAATTTCGATTTGAATTCTCTTCAAAAAATTACCTAGTATAATTAAATTAAATACAAATAAAAACGAAAGAAGATTTAATAAAATAGCCTTTGAAGTAGCAAAATAAACCAGCAACAAGCCAACAAATAACACAGGAGAAAGGTATGAAACTACAATCGTTAACTTGGACAAAGGTTTGCTATTGAACACACTCCATTGCAACAAAGTCTTATAAATTACTTCACTATCTTGTCCAATTTTGGCAAAAGCCAAAAATTCTTGTCGCCATTCTAATTTTTCTTTTAATTCCTTTACTGCTTCGTGATTTTGCAAAATTGTCTCGTTATCGGATAACGTCAATAACTGTTTCGCCATTGTTTTTTTTCCAATAAAAGTGGCTGTTCTATTAAGATTTTGAAATAAAGAATGTTGTCCAAAAATATCAAGATCATAAGCGTATAAATGATGAAAATCATTGAACTCAACACCATCTTCAAACGGAATTGATTTTCGCTCTAAATAGCTAATTTCATTTTGATTAATGGTAATCAGAGCGTTTTTGATCTTTTTTTGGAATGACAGTTTAGTATGAATCCGCATCAAAACAACAAAACTAGCAAACAGAATTATCGCAAATAGGACAAAAACTGATTGACTAGTTTTTATATAATAAAAAATACTTGCTAAAAAAAGTAAGATACTAATCAGCCTTAGAAAACTAATGCCATTGTACTTTGTATTGATTTTTTTTAATTCCTGAGAATACCTTTGACAGTTGCCTTTATAAATTTCCATATTTTATTGTAATGCTATACAAATGTAGGCAAAGACAATAGTAATATCTATTTGAAGAATCAGTTTTAATGTGTAATTTAACATTAATCTTCTTCGTGCATCGCCAAAATAGGAGTTGTTGAAATATTTGAAAATTCTTTGGTCAAACTAGGATTAAACAGTTCAGAAAAGAAATTTCTTTTATGAGTTACCATTGCCAAGACATCTATATTTTTATGCGAAATAAAATCCATTATATTTTCTTTGACAAGATCACTTTTTACAATAGAGAATTTGACGTTGTCGTTTACAAACTCTTCTTTCCATTGATTTATAGTATCATCACTCACATCCGATTTAGTTGTTTTTACATACAAACATTTAACATCAGCTTGAGCTTTTTTGGCAATTTTTATAACTTGTTTCAAAGCTGCTTTATCTTTTTCTCTAAAACGAGTTGTAAATCCTATAGTCGTAATTTTACTAAATTTGGCTTCAACAGGAACACTTAGTACAGGAACATCAACAGCCGAAACAACAGCACCAGTATTTGATCCTATAAAAAAAGCCTCCCATCCTGTAGTCCCAGATGTACCCATAATTACAAAATCAATTTTCTCATCTTTAATAGCACGTTTAATACTAAAAATCAAATCGCCTTCTGTAAGTTTATGACTCAATTTGATATTTTCTAAATGTTGCTTTTCAGCTAATTCCCGAAGCTTTGGAATATGGCTTTTGAACATGTCAAATTGTGCCAACTGCATAGAATCGTAAAGCGAAAAATACATGTCAGGAGTAAATTGATTTTCTATAACAGGCAGTTCAAAGGTGTGCAATAAAACAATTTCACCCTTAATAATTTTTGCAAATTCTAAAGCATGAATAAATGCATTATTGGCTACTTCAGAGAAATCGGTTGGAAATAAAATCTTTTTCATTATTTTTTTGAATTAATGTTTATCGGGCGGACTATTAGAAAGCCATAAATAGCACTTATGGCTAGAAAAAAATCAAAACATACTTTAATTTAATCAGTAAGAAATAAACAATTTTTATCTCCAATAGAATTGTCTAAAAGATTAATTATTTATTACTAAATTGATTACTTATAAAGTTAATTTATAAAAAATAATTTTTGCTTAAAAAAATGTGAAACCCTTTTAAAATCATAAAAAACAGCAAAAAAGAACCAATTAAAGCGATACTTTTAAATAATATCGATACTCCCTTTGCCCTCTCTCACTACAACAGGTTCATATCCTGACAAATCAATAATAGTAGAAGCGACATTATCCCCATAACCTCCATCAATGACCATATCAACAAGATTTTGCCATTTTTCAAAAATAAGTTCAGGATCCGTAGTATATTCAACAACATCGTCTTCGTCGCGAATTGAGGTTGTAACAATTGGATTTCCGAGTTGTCGAACTATTTCTAAAGTAATATTGTTTTCTGGAACACGAATCCCAACGGTTGTTTTCTTTTTAAATTCTTTTGGCAAATTGTTATTACCAGGTAAAATAAATGTGTAAGGCCCAGGTAAAGCTCTTTTTAAAATCTTGAAAGTAGCAGTATCTATTTGCTTTACATAATCTGATAAATTGCTCAAATCATGACAAACAAATGAAAATTTTGCTTTATCTAACTTAACCCCTTTAATTTTTGCTATTCGTTCTAAAGCTCTAGAATTTGTAATATCACATCCTAAACCATAAACCGTATCAGTAGGATAAATGACAATACCACCATCTTTTAAAACTTTCACAACTTTAGCAATAGCCACTTCACTTGGCTTGTCTTCATATATTTTAATAAATTCTGCCATTTTTAAAAGTTTAAAATTTTATTGTTTAAAGTTCTGGTTAAACAACTTTAATCTTTAAACAAATTTGTTATCCAATTATATCCAATTTTGCAAAACGCAATAACAATTTCTTGATTCCTCCTACTTCAAACTTAATTTCAGCTTTTTTATCGGCACCAACACCTTCAAGATTAATCACTTGTCCTTTTCCAAAACGCTCATGCATTACTATATTCCCAAGAGTCAAAGTATTATCAAACAAATTAGCTCCACCAACCGAAGCTTTAGCACCATTCACAGGCTTAAGTTTTCGAATTGTAATTTCCGATTTTGACTGATTATCCGATGTAGGCTTTGGCGGAACACTTCCAACAGGTTTGCTTAAACGCAATTTAGATTTATCAACATCGCCAAAAATATCACTATCAATCATAGGTTTGAAACGATAATTACTTTCAGGGGGTGTAATATAATCTAAATATTGACTATCAATTTCTTCAATAAAACGAGAAGGCTCACTATCGGTAAGTTTTCCCCAACGATAACGAGACTGCGCATAGGTCAAATAAGCCTGATGCTCTGCACGAGTTAGTGCCACATAAAACAAACGTCGTTCTTCTTCCAATTCGCTTCTAGAGTTCATACTCATTGCACTTGGGAATAAATCTTCTTCCATACCCACGGCAAAAACATGAGGAAATTCAAGCCCTTTCGCCAAATGTATCGTCATCAATGCCACTCGATCTTCATCGCTAGTATCATTATCTAAATCAGTCGCAAGCGCAACATCCTCCATAAATTCGGCCAAAGAACCACGTGCACCATCAACTTCTTTCTGACCTTCGATAAAATCCTTAACACCATTAAGCAATTGCTCGATATTTTCAATTCTCGCCATTCCTTCTGGAGTAGCATCTTTTTTTAGTTCCTGGATCAGACCTGTTTTTTTGGCTACATGTTCTACAACATAAAAAGCATCTTGATTCTCATTGATTACTTGGAAACTCTGAATCATCGTTACAAAATCCAATAGTTTCTGTTTGGTTCCTGTATTGAGTTTCAGATCAATTCGCTCAATATTTTGCATTACTTCAAAAATCGAACGTTTATAATGATTGGCTGCAATAGTCAATTTCTCGATTGTGGTGTTTCCAATACCTCTCGCTGGATAATTGATTACTCGCACCAAAGCTTCCTCGTCTTTCGGGTTAATTACCAATCGCAAATAACACAGGGCATCTTTAATTTCTTTTCGTTGGTAAAAAGATAGTCCTCCATAAATTCGATACGGAATATCTCTCTTCCTTAGAGCATCTTCCATGGCTTTAGACTGTGCATTGGTTCTATACAAAATGGCAAAAGCTCTATTGGGCAACTGATGATTCATTTTTTGCTCCCAAATAGTACTGGCAACAAAGCGGCCTTCTTCATTATCAGTAATACTGCGATGCACTTTTATTTTAGGACCAAAATCATTGGCTGTCCAAACCACTTTATCAAGCTTTACTTTATTTTTATCAATAATAGTATTGGCTGCTTCTACAATATTTCTAGTGGAACGATAATTTTGCTCTAATCTAAAGGTCTTTACACCATCATAATCTTTTTGAAAATTTAAAATATTGTTGATGTTCGCACCACGAAATGCGTAAATACTTTGCGCATCATCCCCAACCACACAAATATTTTGAAATTTATCCGATAAAGCCCTAACAATCAAATACTGAGAATGGTTAGTATCCTGATACTCATCTACTAATAAATATCTAAAACGGTTTTGATATTTAGCCAAAACATCCGGAAAACGAGTCAATAATTCATTGGTTTTCAGTAATAAATCATCAAAATCCATAGCTCCCGATTTAAAGCAACGATCTACATAATTTTGATAAATTTCACCCATTCTTGGCTTTTTGCTCATCGCATCGACCTCTTGTAATTCGGGATTGTTGAAATAAGCTTTAACAGTAATCAAACTGTTTTTAAAAGTAGAAATCCTACCCAAAACCTGTTTCGGTTTATAGATATCGCGATCGAGTTGCATTTCTTTGATAATCCCCGAAATGGCTCGCAAAGAATCCTGAGAATCATAAATCGTAAAGTTAGATGGGTAACCTAATTTATCAGCCTCAGCTCGCAAAATCCTAGCAAATACCGAGTGAAAAGTCCCCATCCATAAATTCTTAGCCTCACTAGTACCTACTATATCCGAAATACGCTTCTTCATTTCCCTCGCAGCTTTATTGGTAAAAGTCAACGCCAAAATATTAAAAGCATCAATCCCTTGGTGCATTAAATAAGCAATTCTAATAGTCAGTACACGGGTTTTTCCAGATCCTGCGCCAGCAATAATAATCATCGGCCCGTCTTTTTGCAGTACTGGTTCACGTTGAGCCTCGTTAAGTTGTTCTATATATTTTTGCATGAAAAAAAACACTGTTTGTCGCAAAATTAAGAATTTAAGAACGAATAAACGAGTGTAACCCTAATTCAGTTTTTAGATTTTAATTCGCAATTTTAATTCTCGACTTTCTATCTATATTTTTTTAATTCTAATCAAAATAATTTGGGCGTGTCCACAATAGTATAAGGGGCTATTTCTAGGAACGGCTAATCGCCCCTTGTACTATTGTGGTCGGGCTATCCGCATTACTTCGGTAATTTGCTTCTATCCCTCACGCAGCATTACGTAAATTTAGAACAATTCGATTTTATAAAAAAACACCAAATATAAAGCACAAAAACTAGCCTCAATCAAACATATTATTGGTAAATTAGCTACACCATTCATTTAAATTATTAACTAAAATATATTCCCATGAAAAATCTAAGTTTATTTTGTTTATTCTTCGCATGCATCGGACTTCAAAGTTGCAAAAAAGAAAAACCGATTGAGGCTCCCGAAAAACAAGATCTAAGCCCTGTAAGCACCATTTGTTACAAATCATTGTATGAAAGTGATACTGTGAATCTAACTCTCAATACACTAAAAAACGGAAAGATAACTGGCGAAATGGTTATGAAATTAGAAAATATGCCTGAAAAAACAGGAACCGTTGCTGGCGAATTTCGAGGCGACACACTATTTATAGATTACTCTTTTATTCAAGGAACTAACAAAAACAGAACTTTCAAAAACCCTATGGCTTTTCTAAAAAAAGGAGATAGCCTTAATTTAGGAAGTGGCAAAATTTTAACTTATTTAGGGAAATCTTATTTTGATAAAGAAACCCCAATCGAATTTGAAAAAGTAAAATACAAATTCTCAACAGTTGAATGCGAGAGTAAATAATAGTCTCAATAAAATATAGAGAGAAATAAATTTTGAAAATCTAAAAAATAAAACTAATCTAATTTACTAAAAAACAAAGTTATTCCTCTCTATACCTAACGTTCTGGCGCTACACGAGGTTTGGGATTAAAGATTCGAGTTTTTTCGGTTAAACACAAATTTTCCAAGTACAAAATCATCTTTAAATTCAACCTAATGCCCAAATCTCGTGTAACGGCTGTTAGGTGCTGTAATTTTTATAAGAAAGTTAATCCGATTCTTTTATTCAGTCCAACTTCAAAAATTCTAATTAATGTAGAAAGTTGAATATTTCCTTTTGCGTTTTCAATTCTTGAAATGTAACTTTTCTTTGTGCCAGTTTTTTGAGCAAGTTCTTCTTGTGTAATTTTCGCTTCTTTTCTTGCTTCTTTTAACATTTCACTGATTATAAACATTTGAGTTTTTTCTTCGTAAGTGTTTCTACTTTCGGTTCCAATTTTTCCGTGCTCAACTTCTATAAGTTGGTCAAATGTTTTTATGTTTTTATATTCTTTCATAATTATTTGTTTTTCTGTTGAAAATATTCATTCATTATACCTAAAGCTTTTTCCAATTCGTTTTTTGGAGTTTTTTGTGTCTTTTTTTGAAAACCATTAAAAAGAACGACCAACTTTCCTTTGTCAAAACAGCAAAATATTCGGTAAATATTTGACTGATATTCAATTCGAATTTCATAAAGCCCATTTGTTCCAGTTAAATGTTTTAGAAATTTTTCAGGAACTTTTTCAACCTGTTTTATTAATTCAAGGACGTATTTAATTTTCTCTTTTACCTTTTCATCTTGCTGTTGGTAAAATTCAATAAAGTGATTTTCGTAAAATATTATTTCTCTACTCATTCAGCAAAGTTATCTTAAAAGTTAACAAGAAGCAAATTTTTGAAGTTCTTTTTTGCAGTTGCGTTTGGTATTATAGCACCTAACTATTTAACAAACTCTCCAATATGCCACAAAACACCTGATGTGTCGTGAATAAAAAACTCTCTTCCCCAATCATATTCTTGAATAGGAATCAATCGAACATCTCTATATTTTTCAGTAAGATTTAATTGTAAAATACTATTCCAAAACTCATTAACATTACTTACTTCAAGAAAAACCATACTATTATCTACCCAATCTTTCACATAAGCATCTTGCAGATAAAAAGCAAAATCTCCCATTTTAAAAACCGACAACTTAGAATTTAAAACGGTTTCTACAAAACCCAAATTCACATAAAATTTTCTTGAAAGTTCAAAATTTTTTGCTCCAAGAAATGGCCGAATTGATTTAATTATTGCTTCCATTTTTTATTTATTTCCTTTTTAAAATTTTGTGTTCAAAAAAATTACAACCCAAACAAATCAAAACATCTGTAACATTCAAAAAAAATCTAAATAAATTTATTCCTTTTTTTTAAAACTTTGTTTTAGTTGTAAAAAGTTTATTTTTGCTCCAGTAAAAAAATATAATAAATGGATTCATCGAAAATAATCGAATTAGCGAGTTTTACTTTACCAGCAATTGTCACTGGATTAGTTGCCTATTATTTATTCAAATCTTATTTCAAAGACCAACAAAACACAAGACGTTGGTTGATACAAAAAGACAACAGAAAAGACATTTTACCATTGCGTTTACAAGCATACGAACGCATGGCTTTGTTTCTAGAGCGCATTAGTCTTTCTAATTTATTGATTCGCATTTCGCCAATTTCGAATGACAAAAACGATTATGCTAATTTTGTTATTGCACAAATAGATCAGGAATTTGAACATAATATTGCACAACAAATTTATGTTTCGGACGAGTGTTGGTCACTTATTGCAACTGCTAAAAATGCTACAATTCAAATTATCCGAAAAGCAGTTTTAAACGATGAAACCAAAAATGCAGATCAGTTAAGAGAGATTTTACTTAGTAGTTCCCTTGAAAAACAATCTCCAAGTAGTGCGGCTTTAGCTTATGTAAAAAATGAAGTTAGCCAAATGTGGTAGTTTATAAAACCTAAAAAATCAAAATCCAAAGTTTCTGAAAACAAATTCTGAAACTTTGGATTTTTTTTTTGACCCATTTGATTTAATTAAAAAGAGCCATCAAATCGGAAGGTTCTTCCAAAAAAAGTTTTGCCCCCTCCAAAAACAACTCTTCTTTAGTACGATATCCCCAAGACACCCCTACAGCATACATTCCTGCTTGCGTAGCAGTTTGCATATCGATACCGCTATCACCAACAAAAACAACTTCGGATGGATTGCAATTTAATTTTTCACTTATTTGAATCGCTGTAGAAGGATTTGGCTTTTTTAATGCTTCGGAAGTTAACCCAACCACAGGTTCGAAATATTCTGGAAAAATAGAATGTGTGATTTTTTTGGTCAGAGAATCCGATTTATTCGACAAAACACTAATCGGAATATTTTTCGAATTTAATTCATTTAAAAGAGCTTGAATTCCTTGGTACGGTTTTGTTTTTCGGATACAATTTTCACCATAATAATCCATCATAGCTTCATAACAGCGATCGATCTCTGTTTCATTTCTTTTGTCTTCTGGTAAAGCCCTAGAAACCAACTTTCGGATTCCATTGCCAATAAAAAAATTATAACTTTTGTAATCATGCGTTGGATACTTATTTTCATCAAGTACTTTATTCATCGCATCTGCTATATCTTCTAGTGAATTTATTAAGGTTCCGTCTAAGTCAAAAATTATGGCTTTATATTTCATTCTGTTGCAATAGTAAGTTTGTAATACAATTTTACAAAAATATTTAAAAAATCACTCTTTGAGTAACCTTTCTAGTTGAAATTGCTCCTTTTCATTCAAAGTTGGCAAAATAGTTTCAAAGATAGTTCTGATTGCGGGATCTTTTATTAAAATACGAATGTTATCTCTACCAAATTTTGAAAATTGCCACATATGATGCGTTGTCGCATTGACCAAATTTCTCAACACGGTTTCGTTGATAATCTTAAAACCTAACAAATATTCTAAAGCATTTTGTCGTGTTATTGCTTCATATTTACCTGAAGAATACCCTATTAACTCTTGCAAACAAGCATCTTTATCACTTATGTATTCTGGAGTTGAAACCGCCAAAGACAACCACAAAATCCTCAAATTATAATCATTAAAACCGATCCATTTTTTAGACTTTTCTAAATAATCAGTTCTCTTACTCGGAAAATTATTCCATAGATTATATAGTGCAAATTCTTGGGTTTGATAGGACTTATCGTCGAGTAAAGTTTCGTATTCTGTTCTAAAATCTTCAGGTATCTTTTGCAATGTGCTAGCTACAGCCTGACGAACTTGTAGATTTTGTGTTTGCAATGCTAGGTGCAATAATCCTTTTTTGTCTTCGAATTTATCTCTAAAAACCTGACCTACGATAGAAGCTTTGACCGATGAATAAACATTAGATTGCAAGGTTTTTTCAAAAAAATCCCGTTTTTCTAGCAAAGGCTTGCTTCTAAGCTTCGCCACTTCTAACTGAATTTTCATTGCATCATTTTTTGATAATAACTCATTAGCAATATCAGTATTAAAACCGGGTGTTTCTAGCCATACTTTACTAAAATTTTCCAAATCATAATTGGAAACTTTTTTTATCTCATCAAAAAAATCCTGAGTAGTAACGTTTTGATAAGAATATTTTTGAAGATAACTTTTCACTGCTTTTTTAAAGGCTTTATCACCAATTCCTTCGTGTAAAACATGCAATGCCCAAGCTCCTTTTTGATAGAAAGACAATGAACTCGCTTTGGCATTCAAAACAGGGATTGTATCTGTCTTGGATGCTTGCTTAATTTGCATAGACGATTCATACAATTTGGAATAAAAATAATCCTCCCCATAAATTGCTCTTTCAGCTAGTAATGCATAATAGGTTGCAAAACCTTCCTGAAGCCAATGATCTTTACCACTTTGAGCCGTTACCAAATCTCCAAACCATTGATGAGCCAGTTCGTGCGCATTGACATTAGTGTAATTTCTATCTTCAAAGCCTATAGAGTCAACCACATAACGGGTTGCAAAAATAGTCGAACTGGTATTTTCCATTCCCGCATACAAAAATTCAGAAACAGGAACTTGGCGATAGATTTTCCAAGGATACTTCACTCCTATTTCTTTTTCTAAAAAATCAAATATTTCTTTAGAATAGCGATAAGTTGGCTCTTTTTTGGAAATGTCTTTTGGATTTATAAACATTTCCATAGGAATACCCGACTTGGATTTTCGAGTATCACTTTCAAATTCGCCAATTGCAAGCATCAATAAATAAGAACTCATTGGCTTTTTCATTTGATAACTCCAAAGCGTCTTGTTTTTAATTTTTTCTTTTCCTTTTAAAACACCATTAGAAACCACCTGATATTTCGAATCAAAAGTGACATTCATATCAAAAATCACTTTTTCATTTACATCATCAAAACTCGGAAACCAATGACTGGTATACTTGCCTTGTCCTTGTGTCCAAATTTGTAAATTATCAGTCGCTTCAGATCCCACAAAATACATCGTTTGTTTGGGTGTTGCTTGGTAAGAGAACTGTATGGAATATTTCCCTTTCTGAAATGGATGAATTAAGAGTAACTCTTTATTGGTAGCTATAAAATTGATCTCCTTTTTGTTCAATTCCAAGCCTTTAAATGTCATATTTTGAGCATCTATTTTTATGGTATCAATTGGTCTTAAAACTTCAAAAGTATAAGTAACATTTCCAGAAATACTTTTGTTTACAGGATTAATTGTAATATCGCTATTAGCAGTTTTAAAGTCAACCGATTTGGTTTGTTGTCCAAATACAAATGCTGACAGAAATAGGAAAAAATACTTCATTTAAATTAAAAATTATCACCAGAAATTCAAAGTTACAAAGGTTTGGATACAAATCGAACATAATTTGTATGTTTACGACCAAATTAAATTTGCATTATAAATTGAAAAAGAAAGCCCTGTTTAATTGGAGTAGCGGAAAAGATTCTGCTTTAGCATTATACAAAACATTACAAAATAACGAATACGAAATCAGTTGTTTATTAACCAGTGTCAATCAACAATTTAAACGCATTTCGATGCACGGTGTTCGTGTTGAATTATTGGAACATCAGGCTCAAAGTATTGGCTTACCATTGGAAATAATGCAAATTCCCGAAATGCCAACAATGGAAGTGTACGAAGACGCTGTCCGAAAAACGCTTTTGAAATTAAAGGAAAAAGGAGTAACTCACTCTATTTTTGGTGATATTTTCTTGGAAGATTTAAGAAAATACAGAGAAGATAAACTTACCGAAATGGATTTTGAAGGTGTTTTTCCGCTTTGGAAAATACCAACTCCAGATTTAATTCGTGAATTTATTGCATTGGGATTCAAAACTATTGTCGTTTGTGTCAATGAACAATTTTTGGATAAAAGTTTTGTAGGGAGAATCATTGATGAGAAATTCATTAAAGATTTACCTGAAAATGTAGATGTTTGTGGGGAAAATGGAGAATTTCATACGTTTTGTTTTGATGGACCAATTTTTTCAAAACCCATTTCATTTGAAGTTGGTGAAGTTGTTTATCGTAAATACGAAAAACCTAAAGAACAAAACTCAACCAATACTGCTTGCAATACATCATCTTCTGATGCTTTTGATTATGGATTTTGGTATTGTGATTTAATACCCAAATAAGAGACATCCTTTTTTGGATATTACATCAATCATAAAAAGATTAATAAATTATAATTTTTTGATAGTCTAATCCTGGACCATCACAATGTTTCCATGTACTTGACAAGGTTATTTTATCATCAGATAAATACAATTCTTCTTTCAAATTACCGTAGCAACTTCCAATCAAATCACTTTCGCTAGTATAAGTCAATTCCAAGTAAGTTACACCATCATTTACTTTGGCCAGAAAAGTGCCAGAAGCATTAGTTGAAACATTATCTTTAACTCGGATTTTAGTAAAAGTACCATCTTCATTAAAATTATAGGATTCATATCGATCCAAACTACTTTCGGTAAGTTCATAACTAGGCATTGAACCCGTAATTTTGACCAAAGTCCACTTACCATACAAACTCATTTCAGGTTTTAGCGTATCATCTTCATCTTTAGAACAAGAAGTCAATAAGCCTACTAATAGAAATAATAATGAGAAATATTTCATTTGTTAAGTATTTTAGAGTTATAATTAAATAGACGCTGAACATCAAAAATGGTTGCGTAAAAATTACAAAATAATAAACTATTTCTCTTGATACATTTTTAACAATTGCGTTACTGTATTCCAATTTCTAATTGTAGCCGTAACATTCAATTTTTTTTCGATGTATTTTTGATCAAATCTAGTTTTACCAGCACCTACAGCGTATTTAATATAGATTCTGCTCCCATCGATACTGGCTACATCAGGTTTTACCTGACTCATTTTTAAATCATTAATACTTTCTTTTTTTAATTCCATTGACACAAAAGCTACATATAATTTTTTTGTATCAATATCTTTCTCATTCAAAAAAGGATTATTACCAAAACAAGCTTCTAAATCTGATTTTCCAATAACAACTGTTGGGACTTCGTGACCAAAAACTCTGAAAATTTCCTGTTTTATTTTGAAACCCACAGCAGCAGGATTTGCTTCATCGGTATCCACAAAAACATTTCCGGATTGAATATAAGTCTGTACATTTTGAAAACCGATAGCTTCCAAAGTAGTTTTCAGAGCGTCCATTTTTATCATGTTGTGGCCAGAAACATTGACTCCGCGAAGGAGAACGAGGTGAGTTGTCATACTTAATGAGTTTTAATTTTCAAATATACCTATTTTTAAAATTACCAATTAAAATCTATCTTCGCTTTCTTAAAAGAGAAAAGAAAATAGAAAATAGAGAAAATACTCCTTAAATCTGTTTTCTAAAAAATCTAAATCTAACATGTCCAATAATCTCCTAGAAACTCCCATAGAATACCTCAAAGGTGTTGGTCCTACTCGGGGCGCGCTGTTGCGTAAGGAATTGGGAATTCATAAATATGGAGATTTAGTCAATTTTTTTCCAAATCGTTATATAGACCGTACTCGATACTACAAAATCAATGAATTAGGAAATAACATTGCCGAAGTTCAGATTATTGGCAAAATCATCAATATCAAAACTGTTGAATTTGGGAAAAACCAAAAACGGTTGGTGGCTACTTTTGTGGATGATACAGGACAAATGGAACTTAACTGGTTTCAGGGACTAAAGTGGATCAGAGAAAGTTTGAAAATCAATGAATCCTGTGTTATTTTTGGGAAATGCGCCCAATACGGGAGCAATTTCAGTATGGCTCATCCCGAAATTGAATTGTTAAGCGAACACCAACAAAGTTTACGCTCGGCGATGCAACCTGTTTATCCTTCGACCGAATCTTTGGCTAATAAGGGAATTACAAACCGGGTTGTTAATAAAATGATGCAACAACTGTTTTTGGAAACTCAAGCTCTTTTTAGTGAAACTTTGCCTAAGTATTTAATTGATGAATTGAAGTTGATTCCCAAAAACGCTGCGCTATTCAATATTCATTTTCCAAAAAGTGCAGAAATTTTAGCGAAAGCTCAATTCCGATTAAAGTTTGAGGAATTGTTCTATATCCAATTACAATTGATAACCAAGAATTTGATTCGAAAACACAAAATACAAGGCTTTCCGTTTACCAAAGTCGGAGTTCTTTTCAATGAATTCTATCAAAATCATTTGCCTTTTGCCTTAACAAATGCCCAAAAAAGAGTAATAAAAGAAATCCGAACCGATATGGGAAGCAATGCTCAAATGAACCGATTATTGCAAGGTGATGTGGGTTCTGGAAAAACCATTGTTGCCTTTATGAGTATGTTACTTGCTCTTGATAATGGTTTTCAGGCTTGTTTAATGGCTCCGACCGAAATTTTGGCTAATCAGCATTTTATAGGTTTATCAGAATTAGCGAAATCATTAAATATCAACATAAAGATACTTACTGGATCAACCAAAATTGCAACGCGAAGAATCATCCACGAAGAATTAGAAAATGGAACGCTTCAAATCCTAATCGGTACCCACGCTTTATTGGAAGATAAAGTAAAATTTCAAAATTTAGGTTTGGCAATCATTGACGAACAACATCGTTTTGGTGTAGAACAACGTTCTAAATTATGGAAAAAAAACAATGTCCCTCCTCATATTTTGGTAATGACTGCTACTCCAATTCCGCGAACATTAGCAATGAGTTTGTATGGAGATTTAGATATTTCGGTGATAGACGAATTACCTCCAGGAAGAAAACCAATCCAAACTGTTCATCGATTTGATTCAAATAGATTAAAAGTTTGGAAATTCATTAAGGATGAAATTGCCAAAGGGCGCCAGATTTACATCGTATATCCATTGATTCAGGAATCTGAAAAAATGGATTATAAAGATTTGATGGATGGTTACGAAAGTATCTCTAGAGACTTTCCTTTACCACAATATGCAATTTCGATTCTTCACGGTAAAATGAAGCCTGACGAAAAAGACGCCGAAATGAAGCGCTTCTCCGAAGGAAAAACCAATATAATGGTGGCTACAACAGTTATTGAAGTTGGTGTAAATGTTCCAAATGCAAGTGTAATGATTATAGAAAGTGCCGAACGTTTTGGATTATCACAATTACATCAACTACGAGGCCGTGTAGGTCGTGGTGCAGATCAAAGTTATTGTATCTTGATGACATCATATAAGTTATCCAGTGATAGCAAAACCCGAATGGAAACGATGGTTCGCACTAACGATGGCTTTGAAATAGCAGAAGTTGATCTAAAACTTAGAGGTCCAGGTGATTTGATGGGAACTCAACAAAGTGGCGTACTCAACCTGCAAATAGCCGATATTGTCCGGGATAGAGAAATTTTGACATTGGCCAGAAACTATGCCATCAAAGTCCTTAAAGATGATGCTCCTTTGCAAAAACCTAAAAATGCTATTTTACATGCAGTCTATTTAGAATTGACTAAAAAAAAGAATATTTGGAATTATATTAGTTAATATTTCCTCTACCATTAAACCTTTCTACTTTTTAAAAGTCTTAAATTCTTTATTTGATAAAAAAAACAATACTTGTATGTACAAGCGTTAAATTAAAATTAACAATTTTACATTTAACAATTCTAAAAACTAAATTTGTTTTCCTATTTACTAATAAAATATTACTAAACCTCATATACTATAACACATGAAAATAAAGAACATTGTTTATGCCTTATTAATATTGACTTTTTTGGGATTTATTGGCTACAGAATAAGCTCAAATAATGCAAAAAAAAATGATTCTAAAGGCAAAGACAGAAAAGATCAACCTACAACAGTTACAGGAATTGTGATTCGTCCTCAAACTTTTGACAATAATTTGTCTCTTTCCGGTTCTATAGAAGCAAATGAACAAATCGAAATTCACTCTGAAGTTTCAGGAATTGTTGAGGGCATTTATTTTCAGGAAGGTAGTACTGTTTCTAAAGGACAAATATTATTTAAAGTGAATGATATAGAATTAAGAGCTCAATTAGCTCAGGCAAGTACTAAAGAGGGTTTAGCTGCTGAAAATGAAAGAAGAGCCAAACTTCTTTTACAAAAAGAAGCTATTAGCCAAGAAGAATATGATATTACAAAAACCGATTATAAATCTGCTCAAGCTCAGACACAATTAATCAAAGCTCAAATTTCTAAAACATCCGTTCGTGCTCCTTTTTCTGGTAAAATTGGTTTGCGTTCTATTTCGCCAGGAACCTATATAACACCAGCAATTTTGGTAGCAAAATTGGTTAATACTGGAAAAGTAAAAATTACATTTTCGATTCCAGAAAAATATGCAGCACAAGTAAAATCTGGAACAACTATTGACTTTTCTATTTCTGGTTCAACAAAAAAATATACTGCAAAAATTTATGCTATTCAACCAGAAGTTGAAGTTACTACACGTACTTTACAAGTTCGCGCAATAGCCGATAATATTGATGGAAAACTTTTCCCTGGAACTTTTGCCGATGTAAAATTACCTTTGGATATCATCAAAGATGCTATTGTAGTCCCAACGGAAGCTATTATTCCTGTACAAGATGGAAAGAAAGTATATATCGCCAACTTTGGAAAAGCAAAAGAAGTTAAGGTAGAAGCAACAACAAGAACAGATTCTTCTATTTTAATTCTTTCAGGACTAAAAACAGGTGATACTTTAATTACTAGTGGTGTGATGTCATTAAAGGATGGGGCACCTATAAAAGTTAAAACAAAATAGATTTTAAAAATTATAAAGATTCAAGTATTAAGTATTAAGAAAAAATCTAAAATCACAAATCTAAAATCTAAAATTTACAATCTAAATGAGTTTATCAACTACAAGCATAAGAAGACCTGTTTTAACCATAGTTTTAAACCTCTTAATTATATTATTTGGTTTCCTAGGTTTTACCTTTTTGGGTGTTCGAGAATTTCCATCTATAGACCCGGCTCAAGTTTCAATCAGAACCAATTATACAGGTGCCAATGCTGACATTATTGAATCTCAAATTACTGAGCCTTTAGAAAAAGCCGTAAATGCTATTGATGGTATCCGAAACATTACCTCTTCCAGTAATCAAGGAAGTAGTAATATTACAATCGAATTTAACTTAGATAAAGACCTTGAAGAAGCAGCAAATGATGTTCGTGATAAGGTTTCGAGAGCCATTCGTGATTTACCCGAAGACATAGATGCTCCTCCTGTAGTGTCCAAAGCGGATGCTGATAGCGAATCTATTATTTCGATGACTGTTCAAAGTGATTCTCGAAATTCATTAGAATTAAGTGATTATGCCGAAAATGTAATTTCACAACGATTAGAAACCATTCCAGGTGTAAGTGCCGTACAAATTTGGGGGCAAAAAAAATACGCTATGCGTTTGTGGATTGATCCCGTAAAGCTTACTGCTTACGGTTGTACTGTTGCTGATGTCCGAAATGCATTGAACGCCCAAAATGTAGAATTACCATCTGGAAAATTAACCGGAAATAACACGGAACTTACGGTAAAAACAGTTGGAAATTTATCCAAATCAGAAGAATTTAACAATATTATCATTCGTACGGATGGCGATAAAATTGTGCGTTTTAGTGATGTTGGTACTGCTACATTAGGTCCTGAAAACATAGAAACACAGCTAACACAATCTGGTTTACCAATGATTGGTTTGGCAATTGTACCGATGCCCGGAGCTAATTATCTGGATATTTCGAAAGAATTTTATAAAAAATACGAAGCTTTACAAAAAGATTTACCAAAAGACATCAAACTAAATATCGCTTTAGACAATACCATTTTTGTAAAAAAATCTGTTCTTGAAGTTGCCGAAACTTTAGGGATTTCTATTATTCTGGTAATCATCATTATCTATTTATTTTTTAGAGATTGGGCAATTGCTTTCAGACCGTTAATAGACATTCCAGTTTCCTTAATAGCAACTTTTTTTATCATGTGGTTATTTGGGTTTTCGATAAATGTGTTGACCTTGTTGGCAATTGTTTTGGCTACAGGTTTGGTTGTAGATGACGGAATTGTGGTAACCGAAAATATTTTCAAAAAAGTTGAAGAAGGCATGTCGCCAATTGAAGCGGCAATCAAAGGTTCTAATGAAATTTTCTACGCGGTAATTTCGATTTCGGTAACCTTAGCAGCTGTATTTTTGCCAGTAATATTTCTAGAAGGTTTTGTTGGACGGCTTTTCCGAGAATTTGGAGTAGTAATTGGAGCTGCTGTATTGATTTCAGCCTTTGTATCATTGACTTTAACTCCAATGTTGAATGCCTATTTAATGAAAGGTGGAGAACAAAAAAAATCAAAGTTTTATGTTGCAACAGAACCATTTTTCGAAAAATTAAACAGTGGTTATGCGGAATCTTTGAAAAATTTCATGAACAAAAAATGGTTGAGTTTCCCTATTCTAATCGTTTGCTTTGGACTGATTTATTTGTTTTTTACAATACTTCCAAAGGAAACTGCTCCGGTTGATGATAGAAGCTCTGTAACGATGCGTATGACAACACCAGAAGGTTCATCATACGAATACACAGATCGTTTCATGCAAGAAATCTCAAAACTGGTTGACGATTCTATTCCAGAGAAAAAAGTGAGTTTAGTGATTACTGCTCCTGGATTTGGGTCTTCGGCAACGAATACTGGTTTTGTGCGACTTTCATTAAAAGAACCAAACGAAAGAAAGAAATCTCAAAAAGAGATTGCTGGTCAACTTTCCGATTGGACTAAACAATATCCAGATGCTAAAATTTCGGTTCTGCAACAACCTACAATTGCTGTAAACAGACGTGGAGGTTTGCCAATTCAATACATTATTCAAGCTCCTACTTTTGAAAAATTGAGAGAAAAAATTCCTCTTTTTATGGAAGAAGTCAATAAAAGTGATGTTTTCTCTGTAACTGACGTGAATTTAAAATTCAACAAACCCGAAATCAATGTGAGTATAGATCGTGCCAAAGCAGAAAGCTTGGGAATTTCGATTATCGATATTGCACAAACTTTGCAGTTATCATTGAGTGGTCAACGTTTTGGCTATTTCATAAAAAATGGAAAACAATACCAGGTAATTGGACAATTTGATCAAAAAGACCGTTCTAAACCATTGGATTTGACTTCTATGTTTGTAAAGAGCAACAAAGGAGAACTGATCCAGATGGACAATGTTGTCAGCATCGAAGAGCAAAGCAATCCACCACAATTGTATCACAACAATAGATACATGTCGGCTACGGTTTCTGCTGGATTGGCTCCTGGAAAAAGCATCAGCGACGGAATCGAAACGATGAATCAAATTAAAGCCAAAGTTTTGGATGATACATTTACCACAGATTTGGGTGGAGAATCAAGAGATTTTGTAGAAAGTAGTTCTAATACTTCATTTGCTTTCGGATTGGCTTTATTACTAATCTTTTTGATATTAGCCGCTCAATTTGAAAGTTTTATTGATCCGTTAATCATCATTTTGACAGTACCTATGGCGGTAGCTGGAGCGCTATTCTCATTATGGCTATTCAATCAAACATGGAATATCTTTAGCCAGATTGGAACTGTAATGCTTATTGGTTTGGTTACCAAAAATGGTATTTTGATAGTAGAATTTGCTAATCAATTAAGAGAACAAGGAATGCCAAAATACGAAGCAATCATGGAAGCTTCGGAAGCACGTTTGCGTCCAATTTTGATGACGAGTTTAGCCATTGCCTTAGGAGCCTTACCTATTGCAATGTCATTAGGAGCAGCATCAACCAGTAGAATTGGTATGGGAGTTGTGATTGTTGGAGGAACCATCTTCTCTTTGGCGCTTACTCTTTTTGTAATTCCTGCGATTTATTTAATGTGGTCAAAAGCGAGAAAACATTATCCCGAATTTGATCATATTGATGAGTATGAAAGAGAAAGTAAATCGTAAGGCATTTTTTTTGAAACAAATACAAACTACAATCAATATTGTAGTCAATAATTCATCGACATGAAAACTAAAAACATATTAAAAAGTCTAATTCTATTTTTGTTTTGCATCGCAAAAACTAGCGCTCAAGAAGTATTAACTCTTGAGGAAGCTATTAAAATAGCCTTAGAGAATAATTTTGAAATAAAAATCTCTAAAAATAATTTAAAAATTAGTGAAACCAATGTTTCTATCGGTAATGCTGGAATGCTTCCTACTGTAACAGCTTCTGTAACAGATAATAATAGTGTAATGAATTCTTCGCAAACACGTCAGGATGGTACCACAACTTCATTAGATAATGCTAAAAATAATAGTCTAACTTATGGAGTTAATCTAGGTTGGACAATTTTTGATGGATTAAAAATGTTTGCCAAATACGATCAATTAAAAGAATTTCAGAACATGAGTGATGCTCAAATGAAATTGACGATTATCAATAAAATAAGCAATGTAAATAATGTTTATTATGATTTAATTCAAGAACAACAAAAACTAGCAGACTTAGATTCAACCATTGTTATTTCTCAAAAAAGATTGGAGTTTACTAAGAATCGTTATTCAATCGGGAAAAACTCAAAATTGGATGTATTAAATGCCTAAGTCGATTTGAATACTGACCTTGGAAATTTAGTAAAAGAAAAACAAGCATATGCTAATGCTAAAACATTGTTGAATCAGATTTTAGCCAGAGATTTAAAGACCGATTTCAAAGTGATTGACGATATAAATGTTGATAGAAAGATGCAACTCGATGAGTTAATGATTCTTGCCGAAAAACAAAATCCAGAATTAGTAATGCAGATCATTAATAATAAAATTGCTGAATTGGATTTAAAACAAATCAAAGGAGAGCGTTACCCTACTATTTCGTTAAATACTGGTTATAATTTTAGCGATTCCCAATCGAGTCTTGGTTTTACAAGTCAAAACTCTTCTCGCGGTCTAAATTATGGCTTTTCGGCCTCATTAAATCTTTTTGATGGGAATGCACAAAATAGAAACGAAAAAATTGCCAAAATGCAAATTGACAATTCTAAATTAGCCATAGATCAGCAATTAATTCAATTAAGAAGTAACCTAATGCTAGCCTATCAAGTATATTTAACCAATTTAGATTTGATTGATTTAGAAGAAAATAACACTGCAATAGCAAAACAAAATATTGAAATTACTGCCGAAAAATTTAGAATTGGAACGATTACATCGGTAGAATTTAGAGCTGCGCAACTGAATTTTATCAATTCAAAAATTCGTTTAACTAGCGCTCAATATCAAGCAAAATTGTCTGAAATTACTTTGCGTGAACTAGCTGGTAATCTTAATTTTTAAGTATTTTTGTTTCAAAAAAGAAAAAAATGATACCCTACAATCCTAAAATTTGGTTTGCCTATATTTTTAGTTTTCATAGATCGGACACCTTTAGAGAGCTGTTACCTTGGATTCTCATAATCGCTATTTACTCTGGAATTATTTCGTATTTAGAAATAGAATATTTTAAGCTAAGTGAAACAAATCACATCAAGAATCTTACCGTTATACACACAACATTAGGATTTGTAATTTCATTATTATTGGCATACCGAATCAATTCTGCCTATGATCGTTGGTGGGAAGGACGTAAATTATGGGGAGGTTTGGTCAATAACAGCCGTAATCTTGCTATCAAACTTTCAGTAATTTTAAAGGATGAAAAAGATTTATCTTTTTTTAGAAAACTTATTCCAAGTTATGCATCTATGCTTAATAAGCATTTGAAAGATGAAGAAACCAGTATGCTATTGTATGATGATGTGGATTTGGCCATAAATCATCACAAGCACAGGCCTAATCAAATCGCAAAAATGATGTTTCAAAAGATTAATGATCTGTATAATTCTAACAAAATATCTGGTGATCAGTTGATTATTTTAAATAGTGAAATACAATCGTTTACCGATATTTGTGGAGGTTGTGAACGTATCAAAAACACTCCTATCCCCTATTCGTATAGCACATTTATTAAAAAATTCATTTTCTTTTTTGTTTTGACTTTACCTTTTGCTTACACTTTTACACTAGGATACTATGTAATCCCTGTAGTCTCGTTTATCTTTTATGTATTAGCCAGTATCGAATTAATTTCTGAAGAAATAGAAGAGCCTTTTGGAAAAGATGACAATGATTTACCTATCGAAAAAATTAGTCAAAACATAAAAAAACACGTTGAGGAAATTCTGTAAAAACAAACCGTAATTTCTTCAGATATGCACTTAGGTTACTGAAAATCCGTTTTTAGGAATTTTACCTTTAGCATCAACAAAATGTTTATTCAAAATAATTAAATCGTCTGTTATAACTCCTGTAGGTAAAAACGGTTGTCCAAAATCAACTATTTTTTTCTCAAAATTTAAAGAAACTGGTATAATTGGCACATTGGCTTTGAGCGCAATATAATAAAACCCTGTTTTGAGCACATCAACTTTCTTGCGTGTTCCTTCGGGTGACAATCCTAGTCTAAATATTTCTTTGGTTTCAAAAATGGCTGCTATTAGTTCTACTTTGTTTAATCCTCCTGATCTATCAAGCGGCACACCTCCTAGTGATTTGAAAAAATACTGAAACGGAAAACGAAATAACTCTTTTTTTCCCACCCAATTGATTCCGCCGCCAATCGCTCCACGACAAATAATAGCGACATAAAAATCATGCCAACTCGTATGAGGCATAACCATCAAGACACATTTTTTTATTTGGTCATCAAAACAACCTTCAATCTTCCATCCCATCAAATTGCAAAAAATCCATTTGTAGAATTGTTTATTCATTTATGCTTTTTTTGGGCAAATAAAACAATTAAAATCTTACTTTTGATAAAAACCTATTTTTAATGTTACAGAAATTATTGAGTTATTTAATTCCAATAAAAATATTCAAAACAAAATCAACTTTAAGCAAAACAATCGAAGTTACTTGGGCAAATGGTGAATTAGTCTTAGATTCCAAAAACACAAATTATTCCTATGGAAGTTTGCAACGAATTTTAAGAAGAGGTCTAAAATATTTTGGCTTTAAAAAAATTGCCAAAATGAATCATATTTTAATTTTGGGAGTTGCGGGCGGAAGTGTAATCAAAACTTTGGTAGATGAAATAAAATTTTCTGGAAAAATTACAGGCGTAGATATTGATCCAGAAATTATAGCAATTGCTAACAAATATTTTCAACTAAACGAAATCAAAAACCTAAATATCGTTATTGATGATGCTTTTGAATTTGTACTGAAAACTAAAGATCGATATGATTTGATTATCATCGATATTTTTCAGGATACGACTATGCCTAATTTTTTGTTTGAAAAGTTTTTTATAGACCGTATTTGTTTTTTACTCAATAGTAATGGTCGCATCCTTTTTAACACCATGTGTTTAACTGCCAAAGATAATTTTAGAAATCAAAATTTCATTAAAGATTTTGATAATCCTAATTTTAAAATCCAAACCATCCCAAGAGTAGAAATACATAATGAACTCATAATCATCGAAAAATTAACTTAAAAAAAAGTTTCTAAAATTATTTTTCAATTTTAGAAACCCTTTCTATTTTTCAATAATAGAAATTATTTTATAGTAATAATTTTCTAGCTTTTTCTAAATCCTCGGCGGTATCGATTCCGATTCCTACATGAGTGGTTTCGACCATTTTAATACGTTTTCCAAATTCTAAATAGCGAAGTTGTTCTAGTTTTTCAGAAGCTTCGAGTGACTTCATAGGCAAACTGTAAAAATCCAACAAGGCTTGTTTTCTAAAAGCATAAATTCCTATGTGTTGCATATAGCGAACTCCAACGTTTTTCTCTCTAGGAAACGGAATTACAGATCGAGAAAAATACAATGCAAATTGATTTTGATCGACAACCACTTTTACATTATTCGGATTATTGATTTCATCCTCTTCTTTTATTTCACGCATCAACGAAGCCAAATCAACTTGTTTTGCTGTATCGTTTTTAAAAACTTCAATCACTTCTCGCAAAGGTTCAGCATTTATAAAAGGTTCATCTCCTTGCACATTGATTACAATATCTACATCAATATTTTCAACAGCTTCAGCAATTCTATCACTCCCCGATTCATGTTCTTTAACACTCATTATCGCTTTACCCCCATTGCTTATAATTTCATCATAAATCAAATCAGAGTCTGTAACCACAAAAACATCATCAAATAATTTAGTATTGATTGCTGCTTCATACGTCCTTAGAATGACAGCTTTTCCACCTAAATCTTGCATTAATTTTGCTGGAAATCTTGTTGATGCGTAACGTGCGGGAATGACTGCTATAATTTTCATTTTAATATTGATTGCTAAGTTTTAAAGGGCTAAGATACAAAGTTGCTACATTTATTTTGAAGAGATTTGATGTTTATTGGATTTTGTTTTTTATCATTTAATCAAAAATTAAGCAATCTTTACCGAAGTCATACTCAAAGATCCCCCAACTAATTTATCATTAAACAAACTCAACTCTTCTTGTTTTTCCTTGAGCCCTAAAGTGTAAATTAATGGCAAATAATGTTCTGGTGTAGGAATCGCCAATTGCAATGCTTTTCCTTGTTTTTCAAAGTCTATTAATGATTTAAAATCGCCATTCAACAAAAAATCATTGGTTTTTTCCCTGGCTTCGATTGCCCAATCGTACCCATAATTATCTTTATCTAAATTGTAAAAATCAACCAAACGCAAATTATGAACTATATTTCCACTACCAACAATTAAGATTCCTTTATATCGTAAAGCCCTCAATTGTGTGGCTAAATCAAAATGATACTCAGCAGATTTTGAATAATCTATACTCATTTGAATCACAGGAATATTGGCATCAGGATATAAATGCTTAATAACACTCCAGGCTCCATGATCCAGTCCCCATTCATGGTCGAGTTCAACTTCTGTTGGTAATAATAGTTCTTGTGTAGCAATGGCTAATTCTGGACTTCCTTTGGCCGGATATTGCACCTCGAACAATTCTCTAGGAAAACCACCAAAATCATGAATAGTTCTTGGCATTTGCATTGCTGTGACTTTTGTTCCCTTGGTAAACCAATGTGCAGAAATACATAAAATTGCATTAGGTTGTGGCAATGTTTTTGCTAAATTTCGAAAACCTGTAACAAATTGATTTTCTTCAATAGCATTCATTGGGCTACCATGTCCTAAAAACAGAACAGGCATTTTTTTAGTATCCGAAAATGAACTGGATATTTTGTGTATATCATTCAAATTGTTCATAGTTATTTATTTTACTTGGATATTTAATTTAAAAAACAAAAATATTGATTATTTAAATTAATGAATAATACCTATTCTATTCTCTAAAACTATTATTTAGAATATGTTTGTGTCAAAAAATCGAATAACGAAGTTGGTTTTCTTCCCAATAATTTTTCTAAATCCGAATTTTCAACTTCAAATTCTCCTTGTTCTATTGCACTTGCAAAACCAATAAACATTCCTATGTATTCACTTGGAACTCCCGCATTTTTTAGTGATTCTTCAAAATCATTTATTTCTGGACTGAAATACGAAACTTCTTTTTTAGCAATTTCACTCAGATAGGTAGCAATATTTTCCATCGTATAATTCTCAACATTACTAGTCGCATAATCTTTGTTTTCATGGCCATTTGTGATCAAAACATTTGCAGCAGCTTCGGCTAAATCTGTACGAGACACAAACGCTCCTTTGCCTTTTCCAGATGCAAAATAAATTCCTGAATCCAAAACGTGTTCACCTAAAAACATCGGTAAAGCTTCAAAATACAAATTATTTTTAAAAATTGTATAATTCAAACCACTTGCTTTAATTGCGTTATCGGTATCTATGTGAGATTTTGCTAAAAATGACAATGGAGTAGATTCATTTTCATTTTTTCGTTCAAAGCTTGTATATAAAATATGTTTCACTCCAGCTTCTTTAGCTGCCTTAACTACATTTAGTTGTTGCTCACTACGATTAGCCAAATCGGTTCCTGAAACCAATAATAGCTTATCAATACCTTTGAAAGCAACCTTTAAAGACTCGTAATTATTATAATCTCCTATTTTTAAATGTATTCCTTTTTCTTTTAAATCTAATGCTTTTGTTTCATCTCTTACTAAAGCAAAAATCGTATCTGGATTTACTCCTTTATGCAATAAAAAATTTATAGTTGATTTACCAAAATGTCCAGTTGCTCCAGTTATTAAAATTGTTGTATCCATTTTTTTAATGTCTTTTATAATTAATATTCCACAAAGTTAAGTACATTTGCTATACATAATATAGTTAAGTACTAAAATATACTGATATACTTTAGTATAGTAGCATGTAAATCAATAATTATGAAAACCACACCTAGTTTTAGAGAAGCCAAATCTTGTCCTATTCAATTTGTTTTGGCTGTAAACGACACTTTAAATGTTATTAACGGAAAATGGAAATTACCAATCATAGGGTCTCTCCTATTCGAAAAAAAAAGGTTTACTGACATTCAAAAAAACATACCTAAGATAACACCCAGAATGTTATCAAAAGAATTGAAGGATTTAGAAATGAATGGTATGATAACCCGTACCGTATATAGTACAACTCCTATTACAGTTGAATATGAATTAACCGAATCGGCAAAATCCCTAGGAGATGTTTTAGATAAAATGTTAGAATGGGGAATACAGCATAGAGAAGCTGTGCTTTCGAACTCAAATTAATCCACAAAACTATCATCCTTAAATCCTATCAAATAGAGTTTGTTTTTGGCACGAGTCATTGCAGTATATAACCAGCGAATATAATCTTTGTCGATACCATTTGGTAAATACGACTGTTCTATAAATACGGTATTCCACTGCCCTCCTTGCGATTTATGACAAGTGATTGCATAGGAAAACTTGACTTGCAAAGCATTAAAATATTCATTTTCCTTTACTTTTTGGAACTTTTTGTATTTGGCTGTTTCATTTTCATAATCTTTCATCACTTCTTGATACAATCTATTTGATTCTTCAAAAGTCAAAGAAGGCGATTCACTTTTAATAGTATCTAACAATAAAACAGTCTCAAAAGGTTTCTGATTAGGGTAATCAATCATACGGATTTTTACCTTAGCAAATCGAAAACCATATAATTCAATAATTTTAAAAATCTCCAAAACTTCAATAATATCACCATTAGCAATAAAATCAGCTTCATCTGAATCCTTCAACCAGAAATAATTATTCTTGACTACCATCAAAAAATCTCCAGTAGAAAGTTCGCTTTCCTTATCTAGGATTTTAGCACGAATTTGTTCATTGTATTGATTGGCTCTTTTGTTAGAACGAACAATGAAAGCCGTGTCCTCGATGCTATAATTACTGTAAGCCGAATTGATAGCATCCTGAATATCGTAGCCATCAACCAAACGTACAATATCTTTAAATCTCTTCAAATTAAATTGAAAATCAGTAACAAAAGAATCCTTTAATAATTCCCTGAGTTGGGTTGCGTTATGCAAAATCCCCGAACTTTCTTCCTGACGCATAACCTCGTCGAGTTCGATATGCTCCACATCTTTATTGTAATGCAAACTCAAGGTATCTATATCAAGAGCTGGACTTATATCCAAATTCACTGGAGGCAACTGAGCAGTATCTCCCAACAAAATCATTTTGCAATTGGTTCCCGAATACACATACGAAATTAAATCGTCAAGCAAAGAACCGTTAGCATACAATTTGGAATCAGAATCCGAATCTGAAATCATCGAGGCTTCATCGACAATGAAAACCGTATTTTTGTGTTTGTTTTGTTGTAAAGTAAACGACACTCCCCCACCAGAATTCTTCTTCGGGAAATATATTTTTTTATGAATGGTAAAAGCGGGTTTTTCCGAATAATTAGCAATTACTTTGGCTGCTCTACCGGTTGGTGCCAATAAAACATATTTTTTATTAATCTCCCCTAAATTGTTGACAATAGTCGAAATTACAGTTGTTTTTCCTGTACCAGCATATCCTTTTAATACAAAAATAGTTTCATTATAACTATCCGTCAGGAAAATAGCGATTTTTTGAAAAAATATATCCTGCTTAAGAGTTGGTTGATAAGGAAATTTTTTCTGTAAAAGGCTATAAAACTGCGAGGAATTCATTGGGTATATTTTGATTGCAAAGTAAGGCCTTTTCAATGGCAATTTCAAAAATCAATAGCAATTACAAAAAAATAATTTCATAAACCAATGTGAAATTTAATTTTAAAAAAATGAAAAATAATTACGATTGATATTCAACTTTGAATTTTGTCATTATCATTGCAATTGATTTTTGATATTGTAATTGCTATTGCTTTATAAATTTGTAAGTTTGTATTGTTGAAAAATAATCCCATGAACATCAATATAGCTGATAAAAAATATAAAAAACTATCCATTCAAGTTTCATTAACGGGACTTTCTTTTTGTTGTTTCGATACCTTGCACAACAGAGTTTTGTCTATAAATGAAATTCATTTTGATACTTTTCATAAATCAACAAAAATTGAGGAATTATTTTCTGATGCTTTCCGAAATTATCCAGAGTTGAACGATCGTTATGACGAAATTCAAGTGATTCACAACAATAACCTTTCAACATTTGTACCTACTGCTCTATTTGACGAAAATTTTCTGGGAAGCTATTTACAATACAACACAAAGGTTTTTGAGACCGACTTTTTTGCTTTTGATGAAATCACAAACTATCAAATGAATGCGGTTTATATTCCGTATGTAAACATCAACAATTTTTTTATTGATCAATTTGGTTCATTTGATTACAAACACGCTAACACCATTTTGGTTTCGAAACTTTTGGATGCTTCCAAAAATAACGACACTAAGAAAATGATTGTTCATTTTAATCCAGGACATTTTGAAATCATAGTCATTCAAAACCAAAAATTGCTTTTATTCAATTCATTCGATTACAAAACGCCAGAAGATTTTATATACTATTTGCTTTTTACTGCTGAACAACTCAATATGAATCCCGAAAGTTTCAAACTAGAACTATTAGGGTCTATTTCTGAAGAAGACGCATTTTATAAAATTGCCTATACTTATATTCGCAACATATCCTTTTTTGATGTAACAGAATTACAAAAAAGCAATTCATTTACTACGGCACAAAACCAACAACATTTTATACTTTTTAACTCATGAGAATCATATCTGGAAAATACAAAGGAAGACGTATTTCGCCTCCAAAAGGACTACCGGTGCGACCTACAACAGACATGAGCAAAGAAGCCTTGTTTAATGTTTTGAATAACAATTTCAATTTCGAAGATCTAAAAGTATTAGATTTATTTGCCGGAACTGGAAATATAAGTTACGAATTTGCTTCTCGCGGATGTTCACCAATCACTTCAGTTGATGCTGATTTTGGATGTGTGAAATTCATCAAACAAACTGCTGCTGAATTTGATTTTGATATAGCAGCAACCAAAAGCGAGGTTTTTTCTTTTTTAGACAAATGCAAAACGAGCTATGATATTATTTTTGCCGATCCTCCTTATGGATTAGACCAAAAAACATTCGAAAGAATAATTTTGACAGTCTTTGAAAAAGGCTTACTTGATGAAGAAGGCATGATGATTATTGAGCATTCTAAATACACCAAACTAGATCATTTAAGTAATTTTTCATTCCAAAAAAGTTACGGCGGTTCTTATTTCAGCTTTTTCGAATTAGAATCGACTGATGATGATGAAGAATTAGGTGATGAAGCAATTGGAAAAATAGACAATCCAGAAGAATAATTAAATCGGTGAAAAAAAAGCAGAATGAAGAATTTAAAATCTCATTCTACTTTTTTTTAACTCAACAGTATAGCTTTAATTTTTGTTTTCAAACTCATACTATATCATTTCCTTCATCTTTTTATGAGTATCAATTATAGCTCTTTCATTTTTATAATCAATCCAATCCTGTCCTTTCCATTTGCGCATCATAACATCGTAATGTCTCATAACAAACACATTAAAAAAAGCTTTTCCTAAATTATTGATCTTTCTAGGAAATGCTCGTAGGCTCATAGAAAATCCTGGAGTTTCATATTTCATATAATGCCAATACCCTTCGGGCATGTATAACATTTCGCCGTGATTTAAATTACAAATCATTCCTTTGGCGTTTTTTAAAGCAGGCCATTTTTCGAAATCAGGATTATCAAAATCTATATCTTCTCTAGAAATTAACGAATGAGGAACTTTATACAAATAAGGTGTTTCGGATGGCGGGAACAAAACACATTGTTTTTTCCCATGAAAATGAAAATGCAAAATATTAGAATAATCAATATCAAAATGCATAAAAACCTTTGAGTTTTCGCCGCCAAAAAAAAGCATCGGCAATTGTTTGACTAATCGAAGCCCAATTTTAGGCCATTTGAAATCATTTTGAAGCACAGCCACTTCGTTCATCAAATTGTATAAAAAAATACGATAATTTGTGGGTTTCTTTTGCAGCAAATCGATGTAATCACTCATTTTCATTTTAGCATGAGCTTCATTAAAACCATCTTTATGCGAAACAGGTCTGTCATCGTAGAGAGGCACAACCTTATCACCTGCTACTTGTTTGATGTACTCTAAATTCCATTTTTCATAAGCAGGCCAATCTGTTGTAAGTTTCTCAATAACGACTGGTTTTTGCCTTTTTACATAATTGTTGTAAAAATCTTGCTTGGTAATGGTTTCAACACGGGGGATCTCAACTAAATTCAATTTCATTTTTTTGACAGAATAAATTTGAAAATAAAAAAGCAGACCTATAAGCCGGATTCTGTCTCCGATAAATCGGAGCCTTATCATTTATCTAGATCTTGAATTACTCCAAGACTCAAGCTATCTACCCTTCAGCAACGGACGAGAAACCCTTAAATACTGATATACTTGATATTTCACCGCATAGAGTTTACCTGGTTTCACTACAGCATTACCTGTACATACTTTCTGTTGCACTTGTCCTAATCCCAATCCTAATAACTATCAGGCTGGAACCGACGGGTGTTACCCGCTATGCTTCTCTATGGTGTCCGGACTTTCCTCTCTCCGCCGTAGCGAACAGCGATAAGGCGGTCTGCAGAGCAAATCTACAATTTTAATCATTACTTAACAAGAGATGTTATTTTCTTTAACACTCATTTCGTAAACGATTAAAAATAAAATAATTACCTTTATAAAATTCATAAAAAACCTAAAGATTATGAAACCAACTTATCACTACACCACAGTTTTAGAAGCTTTAACAGATTTGAAAAAAAATGGTTTTAGTCATGATTTCAATCAGCACCACGAATTAATAATTACAAATCCCGAAAACTACAGCATCGTTCATATATATCGATACGAAGGTGATTCTGACCCAGACGAAGAAGCAATCGTTTACGGAATTAAATCAATCTCTGGTGATAATGGCGTTTTTGTTTCAGGATTTTCAGCCAATTCTAGCTCTAAAGCAGCTGTGTTTTTAGAAAATTTATCCCTAAAAAACCACGATTAAATTGGTTGTCCAAAAAATTAATTCATACTTGGTGGATCAGGAATCTTTACTTTGATTTTATTTTTTTTAGCCATCAACAAATACGTTGTAATACCGCAAAGCACTACCAACAAGGCTATTTCAAGCTCTCCAATACTGATATTCCCATAATATATCGCATTTGAATAATCCAATTTTGATTTTGCTTCCGAGATCTGAAGTTGTGATAATTTTTTTAAAATTTGTAAAGCATCATTACAACTTTTTACAATTTGACTCCAATTATTAGATTTATTAAAACCCTCAACCCTTTTGCAAGTCAACATAAACGAATCAAAATAAAGTTTCTCTTTTGAAGTTAAAACCGTCTTCAAATACAACTCGTTCAAATTCTCAATAGTCGTTAACGCAATTAAAATTTCGTCGTGTTTTTGATTATTGGTTGCTTGTGACTGAATGGCATTCACTTTTATAGAATGAAGTTCATTGGCATATTGAAAAATATATTGCTCAACTACCAATCGATCATTATATATAGCATTGATATTTTCATTTGTTTTTTTGGAATTATTAAGCGTATTGAAATTATTCAATAAAATAATAACCATTACTATCACAAGCACAAATGCAGCTTTTGTTTTATTGGAATATTTTTTTAAATCTTTCATTTTGCAAAATTTACAACTTGCAATTTACAGTATTGTTTTGGCTAAAACAATGTGATTATCATTTTTCTAATTAGATTTTTCAAAATTTCGCAAGCAAAAGATGAAATAACAATTTAGTACTAAAAATTGTATATATTTGAAAAATATCTAACCTGCAAATCATGGTAAATTTTGACGAAAAAGCAACTCAAACGCTTTTTGAAAAAAATCACATTACAAAAGAACAATATGAAACTGTTCGTACATATCGAAGTCTGAATCTGTTTTCGGTACATAACGAATTAAAATTTTTATTGTACTTATCAATAGTAATGTTTACAACTGGTGTCGGAATTTTAATTTATCAAAACATCGATACAATTGGACATACCATACTGTTGGGATTGTTATTCCTTATGATTGTTAGTTGTTTCTATTTTAGTTTTAAAAAACACAAAGGCTTCAACAAAGAATTGGTTTCATTTGAAAATCCTTTACACGATAATTTGGTAATTACAGCCGTTATATTAAGTTGCACATTTGTAGCTTATTTGCAATTTCAATATCAAACTTTCGGAACTCATTATGGTTTAGCTACATTAATCCCTACTCTAATTAGTCTTTTTTGTGCTTATTATTTTGATAACAAAAGTGTTTTATCAATTGGAATAACCGGAATGGCTGGTTATTTAGGGCTTTCGGTAGATCCAAAACATTATTTTGAAAACGAAATATTCTACAACACTACTTTAAGCTACATTGGTCTAGGTTTTGGTGTAGCATTATTAATATGGTCTTTATATAGCAACAAAATCAACTTAAAGAAACATTTCAATTTAGTTTTTCTCATGTTTTCAGTACACTTGATAGGAATGGCTTGTTTAGTTAATCTATGCGAATATTATTGGTTTCCTTTTGGTTTGATTCTAGCAGCTGCAACCTATTATTTTTATAATTTAAGTTTTCAAACACGTTCCGTTTTCTTATTCATTTTTACAATTTTGTATGGCTATATCGGAATGAATATATTTTCGGTCAGGCTGTTAACTTTCATCGGAATTTTTGATTTTTTCGAACTATTAATCTTTGTGACACCATTTTACTTTATTTTTTCCATATTGGGATTTATAAAATTGACTAAAAATTTCAACCAAAAAATTAACGATGATAGCATACGATAAAACGCTTTTAGATAATACCTATATATACAAAACCGCACATAAATTAAAAAAATCTGGATTTATTAGTTTAGAACAATACAAACTTTTGGACTACCAATTACCAAAACTAAAAACGCAAGACAATATCTTTTTCCGAATTGGTTTTTTTATACTTGGCACTATATTATATACTTCTATCAATAGCTTTTTGTCTTTTTTTGGAGTTGTTATTCTGGAAGAAATAGGATTAGACTACAATCAATACATTCACTTTCTTTTTCTATTAGCCCTAATTGGATTTGCAATCAAGGAAATAATGGCTTCAAAAATGGGTTATTTTGGCTTTGGTGTAGATGATGCATTTATTCTGGGAGCTATTGGACTTCTTCTAACCAATATTGGAATCTCATTCGAACACAATAATGAAACTAATTATTTGCTAATTTTCATAGTAATGGCAATCGTTTCAACAATAACATACCTGCGTTATCTCAACTTGATACTGGCATTACTAGCATGCATTGGCCTTACGGCAAGTATAGCATTTTTCGTATTTGAAAATCTTATAATTGGGCAATCCATTCTGCCATTTGTACTGATGCTATTTGCTTTTGTGAGCTATTTTCTTTGCAGTAAAAAATTAGAAAATTTAAATTTACCTTATTATTTCAGGGGATTAAAACTTGCCAAAGGTTACTTTCTAATCCTCTCGTATCTTGCAGGAAATTATTATGTAGTAAGAGAATTGAATGCTTCTCTTTCGGGAGAAGTTGAAAGCAAAGAAATTCCGTTTTCATTACTATTTTGGGGATTTACTTTTATTATTCCTGTACTTTATTTAGTCTTTTCTGTAAAAAACAAAGATAGGATGATGCTTTGGATTGGTTTTCTTTGTCTTTCTTTTTCATTTTTCAGTTTCAGAAACTACTATCATGTATTACCAGCTGAATTTGCCCTAACCCTTGGAGGATTAGCACTTTTTGCATTTACGTATGTGGCTATCAAAAAAACCAAACACAACGAAACTGGCATTACTTTTAAAGCCGATAAACTTACTGACCCCAATGCTTTTGCTAACCTACAAGTTCTGGTAACAGCAACTCAATTTGGATTAAAACCTGAAGTACCTGTAGAAGATTCTCCAATAAAATTTGGTGGTGGAGGTTTTAGCGGTGGGGGTTCGTCAGGAGATTTTTAATCTATTAAAACTTATCACAAATTCGCAGATCATTAGTAAAAACAAACTAAAATCTGCGAATTTGATTACTATAAATAAAAGCGTATTAAATCTTACTCATCAATACTGCAGCATTAATGTCACTATGAGAAGCATCATAAACTGATTTCCCGTCTTTAATCAATATTATTTGAGGTGACTGATGCTGAACCTTAAAACGTGTTGCGATTTCATTTGAAATATCTCTATGTTCTAATAAATCTAGAAAATAAGTATCTACCCCAAAATCAAATTCTCTTTCGAACTGCTTTAATGCAAAACGACTTATACTACAACGTGTACTGTGTTTAAAAATCACAACAGGTTTTTGATTAGAATATGCTACAATTTCATCCAATTGTCCCAAATAAGATAATGGTAACCAATTAGTAGTTTCGTTTGTTTTATTGGAATTAGAATTTCCAAAAATAGTACTAAATATACTCATTTTGTCTGTTTTTATGTCAATTTGTCATTTATCTTTTTGAAAATTAAAAAAATAACGCCAAAAAGTCTGTATTTTTATAATGGAATACGATTTGTTATTCTCATGCAAAGTTAGTTATTAAACCATTTAAAAAAACATAAAACCTTTAATCATGAACATAAATAAATTTACAATTAAATCCCAGGAAGCCATTCAGCTTTCTCAGCAATTGGTTCAGAGTTTGGGGCAACAACAAATAGAAAACGAGCATATTTTCAAAGCAATACTTGAAATTGACGAAAATGTAGCTCCATTTATCCTAAAAAAACTCAATGTCAATATACCTTTATTTCGCCAAATTCTAGACGCAACAATTCAAAGCTTCCCTAAAGTAACTGGAGGCGATATTCAACTTTCCAGAACGGCAAATACAGCTTTGAACGAAGCCGAAATTATTGCCAAAAAAATGAACGATGAATACGTCTCTATCGAACATTTAATATTAGCAATATTTGACTCCAAAAGCAAAGTTGCACAAATATTAAAAGATCAAGGTGTAACAGGAAAAGGACTTAAAGCCGCAATCGAAGAGTTACGCAAAGGTGAGCGAGTTACCTCTGCATCTGCCGAAGAAACTTATAATTCATTAAATAAATATGCTAAAAATTTAAACGAATTAGCTCGAACCGGAAAATTAGATCCTGTTATCGGACGTGATGACGAAATTAGAAGAGTTTTACAAATTCTAACTCGTAGAACCAAAAACAACCCGATGTTGGTGGGTGAACCTGGTGTTGGTAAAACCGCCATCGCCGAAGGTTTAGCACACCGAATCGTAGATGGCGACGTTCCCGAAAACCTAAAAGATAAAATCGTTTTTTCATTAGATATGGGAGCCTTGATTGCAGGTGCCAAATACAAAGGAGAATTTGAAGAACGTCTAAAAGCAGTTGTTAAAGAAGTTACTACCGCCGATGGAGACATTGTACTTTTTATTGATGAAATTCACACACTCGTTGGTGCTGGTGGTGGAGAGGGCGCAATGGATGCTGCTAATATCCTAAAACCTGCATTGGCTCGTGGTGAATTGCGTGCCATTGGTGCTACCACATTAGATGAATATCAAAAATATTTTGAAAAAGACAAAGCCTTAGAGCGTCGTTTCCAAAAAGTACTAATTGACGAACCAGACACCGAAAGTGCGATTTCTATTCTTCGTGGAATTAAGGAAAAATATGAAACACATCATAAAGTGCAAATCAAAGATGACGCCATTATTGCTTCGGTAGAATTATCGCAACGCTATATCACGAATCGCTTTCTTCCAGATAAAGCTATCGATTTGATGGATGAAGCCGCTTCAAAAATCCGTATGGAAATCAATTCAAAACCTGAAGAATTAGATGTTTTGGATCGAAAAATCATGCAATTAGAAATTGAGATAGAAGCCATCAAACGTGAAAAAGACGAAAGTAAGATTAAAATTCTAGGAATGGATTTGGCTAATTTGAAAGAAGAGCGAAATGATATTTTTAGCAAATGGAAATCGGAAAAAGATGTAGTTGATAACATTCAAGCGGTTAAAATCGAGATTGAGAACCTCAAACACGAAGCCGAACGTGCCGAGCGTGAAGGTGATTATGGTAAAGTGGCTGAAATCCGTTACGGAAAAACAAAAGAAGCTCAAGAACGATTAGACGCATTCCAAAAACAATTGGCCGAAAATCAATCTAAAAGCTCTTTGATAAAAGAAGAAGTTACTCGTGAAGATATTGCCGAAGTAGTTGCAAAATGGACTGGAATTCCTGTTACCAAAATGCTACAAGGTGAAAGAGAAAAACTCTTGCATCTTGAAGAAGAATTGCACCGAAGAGTCGTTGGTCAAGAAGAGGCAATTGAAGCCGTGAGTGATGCGGTTCGCAGAAGTCGTGCCGGATTACAAGACATGCGAAAACCAGTTGGTTCATTCCTATTTTTAGGAACTACAGGTGTAGGTAAAACCGAATTGGCAAAAGCATTAGCCGAATACCTATTTGATGACGAAAATGCTATGACTCGAATCGACATGAGTGAATACCAAGAACGCCACAGCGTAAGCAGATTGGTTGGTGCACCTCCTGGTTATGTGGGTTATGACGAAAGCGGTCAATTGACCGAAGCTGTACGTAGAAAGCCGTATTCTGTTATTCTGTTAGACGAAATTGAAAAAGCACATCCCGATACGTTCAATATTTTATTACAAGTATTAGACGAAGGACGTTTAACAGACAACAAAGGACGTTTGGCTGATTTCAAAAACACCATTATCATCATGACCTCAAATATGGGAAGTCATATTATTCAGGAGAAATTCGAGAATCTTAAAGGCGGAATTGAAGCTGCTACTGAAGCAGCTAAAGTTGAAGTTTTAGGATTATTAAAACAAACTGTTAGACCTGAATTCATCAATCGTATTGACGAAATTGTAATGTTTACGCCATTAACAAACGCTAATATTGAACAAATTGTAGGCTTACAATTGAAATCGGTTACTAAGATGCTTGGTCAACAAGGTATTACAATGGATGCAACTCCAGAAGCCATAACATATTTATCTGATAAAGGCTATGATCCTCAATTTGGAGCTAGACCTGTAAAAAGAGTTATCCAAAGAGAAGTTCTAAATAAACTTTCTAAAGAAATTCTAGCTGGAAATATCAAAACAGATAGTATAATTTTATTGGATTCATTTGATGGAGAATTGGTATTCAGAAACCAAACGGAGAGTACTAATTAATTTCAATTCAAAATCACACAAAAACACCAGTCAAACGACTGGTGTTTTTTTTTACCTAAATTATTAACTTAACTTTGAATTTTCGAATCAATCTTAAAAATAAAAAAATGAATATTCTTGAATTAATACAAAACCGATATACCGCAAAACAATACGACCCCAATAAGGGAATTCCTCAGGAAAAAATAGACCAACTCAAAGAAATTTTGCGCCTCACTCCTTCTTCAATCAATATCCAACCTTGGAAATTTACGTTTGTACAAAATCCTAAAATCAAAACACAATTAGCTTCGGTTTCTATGCACAATGAAGAAAAAGTAAATCAAGCACCATTGTTAATTGTATTTAGCGTTGCTGATGATTTAGATGCTTTTCAAGAAGTAGTCAATACCGAATTACCACAAGCCCGTAGAGATTGGTTCAATAAAATTAGAGCGAGTATGCCCGAATCAGATTTAAAAACATGGCTATCAAAACAACTTTACATAGCCTTAGGAGTAGGCTTAACAGCTTGTGCAGCATTAGAATTAGATTCAACTCCAATGGAAGGCATAGAAACTGACAAATACAAATCGATTCTAAACCTTTCCGCTTACCAACCCTTATTTGCAATAGCTGTTGGTTATGGTTCTAAAGACGATTTTAACCGAATTGAAGCAACGCCAAAATCAAGAAGATTACTTGAAAATATCATCGAAACCATTTGAGACCAACAACTTACAAAAACAAGAAAAATAATTTTGAGTTCCAGAGCAAAATAAATGACTTTTTGAGGTTTTGAGCTTCATATAATCAATTCAAAAAGCGTAGATTAGCAATCATAACATTAACTAACAAACTCACAAAATATTGAATAACATCAATACAATAGAGTTCTAAAACAATTATAATGGCATCAGGTTTCTTCGTACTATTAGACGATATCGCAGCATTAATGGATGATGTGGCAGTAATGAGTAAAGTGGCAGCAAAAAAAACTGCAGGAATTTTAGGGGACGATTTGGCTGTAAATGCCGAAAAAGCTTCAGGCTTCGCCTCTTCTAGAGAACTTCCTGTATTATGGGCTATTGGCAAAGGGTCACTAATCAATAAAATAATTATCTTGCCAATTGCCTTTTTATTAAGTGCGTTTTCGCCTTTGGCTGTCAAAATAATTTTGGTACTTGGAGGACTATTTTTAGCTTATGAAGGAGCTGAAAAAATATTCGAGTATTTTTTTCCTCACGAACATTCCGAAACCAAAACCGATTTTAAAGAATATACTGAAGAAGAAATACTAGCTCTTGAAAAAGACAAAATAAAATCTGCAATCATAACCGATTTTATATTATCTGTAGAAATTGTAATTATAGCACTAGGTACTGTAATAGGAAAACCTCTTTCATCACAAATAGCTGTAGTATCTATAATTGCTTTATTGGCAACTATAGGAGTTTACGGAATTGTTGCTATTATTGTCAGAATGGACGAAGCTGGTTACAAATTAATTAAGTATAGCAAAAAAGAAAATAGTCTTTTGAAAACAATTGGAACTTTATTGGTACAAGCACTTCCAAAAGTTATTAAAAGTTTAGCCGTTATTGGTACTATTGCTTTATTACTTGTTGCTGGGGGGATATTTGTACATAATATCGATTTTTTACATCATTTGTTCCCACAAATTCCATCATTTATCAAAGACTTTATTATCGGGCTTATAATTGGATCTATTGTTTTAGTAGTTGTCACTATTTTCAAAAAAGTTTTTAGAAAAAATAACACTCATTAACATTAAAAAAAACAGAAAATCATAGATAAAAAAGAAAATATAAAATGATTTAAATTTCTTACGTAAAAATATTTTTTATATGTTTTGCCGATTTAATGGTATATTTTAACTATATTTAACAGAACTCAATTAGAGTAAAAAATAATTACAATTGACTTTTAAAGTTTAAACCTAATATTAACAAGAAAATAAATTATCTATGAAAAATAAAAAAACATCTCTAGTAAACATCTTTATTGATTTTTTTGCTTCTCTGTATGATTTTGTTATTGTTTTCTTTGCATCGCTTTATGATGCTGTTTATGATTTTATTATCTTTTTAGGAGAATACATAAAATGGTTTTTTACTTTCGAAGCCAAAAGCCAGAATGACTTTACTATTGCCGCAAAAGAAACTGTAAAAATCAACAATCAAAACCCTTTCAACTTACATTAATAATAGTATTTCACTAATTAAGAAGTTGAAATACAAAGTGGCCACTAACAAAAAGGACTTTTAGAATCAATTAAGAATTGTAATCAAATCTAAATTTCAGAATACAGCATAAAAAAAGCGCTTCGATAACCGAAGCGCTTTTTTGTACAGGTTCAAATCTGATTATTTTTGAACTGGTGCTGAAGTAGTTGATCCAGGTTTTTTCATTTCTTTTTCAACCATATCGTAGAATTGATCGATTTTTGGCATTACATAGATACGTGTTCTTCTGTTTTTAGCCTTATTTTCTGGCGTGTCATTTGCAACCAAAGGCACATAAGAACTTCTACCTGCTGCGATTAATTGTGCTGGATTTACACCTAAATCTTTAGATAAAATACGGATAATAGATGTAGAACGTTTTACACTCAAATCCCAGTTATCAACTAAACAAGAATTTCCTTTTAATAAATCTGTATCGGTATGCCCTTCAACCATACATTCAAAATCAGGTTTGTCATTTACAACTTTAGCAACTTTAGCCAAAACTCCTTTAGCTTTATCGCTTACCTCATAGCTACCGCTTTTGAATAACATTTTATCAGAAATAGAGATAAAAACAACACCTTTATCAACGTTGATTTCGATGTCTTGATCATCCATTCCTACAACAGATTTCAAACTTGTAACCACAGCAAGAGTAACACTGTCTTTTTTAGTCAGAGCGTCTTGCATTCTACTAATTTTCAAATCTTTTTCTTTAATAGACTCTAAAGCTTTTTCAATATTTTCTGCTCCTTTTGTAGAAAGTATTGTCATATCTTTTGAAGTAGAAATCAAGTGTTGATTTGTTTCTTTCAATCCATCTACAGTAGCTTTAAGACCAGCTTTTTCTTCTAAGCAAGAATTTAATTTTACTGTACAAGTATTTAATAAATCTTGTGTTTCTTTATTTTTAGCTTCTAGTGCCGCATATTGTTTTTTCGATACACATGAAGTAAGAAGCGCTAAAGCCGCTAGAGTTACCATTATTTTTTTCATAGATTGTAATTTAAATTAAACGTGTTTTACAAAGTTAGTTTTTAAAGTTAATTTTAACTGTTAATAATTGTTAAATGTAGTTACCAAAAACTGTGCCACTTTTAACATAATAACCATAAACGATGCTTTTGGTTTTAAAGTATGTTTTTACCTGATTTTTTTCTCTTTTTTTATAATTTTTAAAAAATAATCGATAAAAAGAAAAATGTGCTCGTACAATAACCCAACAATGAGCAAATTGACTTGAGAACACAAATTTCAATCCGGCGATACCATCCAAAACTAAACGTATAAAAATAACGGAGAAAAGTTTATTTTGTGGTAAATTTTTGGTTAACATTAATAAAGAATTTCGAAAATTTAAAAATGTTTTTTGTGGATTAGATTGTTGCAATGTTGCTCCCCCAACATGATAAACGACTGAATTAGAATTGTATTTTATTTTATACCCTCTATTAAGAACTCTCCAACACAAATCAATCTCTTCCTGATGAGCAAAAAAATCTTCGTCAAAACCTTTCAATTCTTTATATACTTTACTTCTTATAAAAAAACAAGCTCCAGAAGCCCAAAAAATTTCGGTACGATCATTATATTGACCGTTATCTTTTTCTAAAGTATCAAAAATACGTCCTCTACAAAATGGATACCCATATTTATCAATAAAACCGCCAGCTGCTCCTGCATATTCAAAATATTCTTTTTTCTTAAAATCTAAAATCTTGGGCTGAATTATAGCAGTATCAGGCTCATTATCAAAAGTAGCAATAATTGGACTTAACCAATTTTCAGTAACTTCGATGTCCGAGTTTACAAGTGCATAAATATCTGCATCAATATATTGCAAGGCTTCATTATAGCCCCCAGCAAAACCACTGTTAGTATCATTTTGCACAATTTTTATAGTCGGATAATTTTCTTTCACAAACGAAATTGAGTCGTCTGTTGAAGCATTATCCGCTATATAAACAGTTGCTTCTGGTGAAAATTGAACTACAGAAGGCAAAAACTGCTCTAACAATTTCTCACCATTCCAATTTAATATTACTACAGCTATTTTTTTCAAGGAAAATTATTTAAAAATTCAAAATCAACTTATTTAGGACTTTCTACTCGTTAGAATAATCAGGCAACTCACGTAAAAAATCATATCTTTCGTTTTCAAAATCCATTTGGCAAAAATAATGATTTAGCCCATTGGTAACCATCAAATATTGAGCTTTGAGGGTCATATTGTATTGTGCAATTTGATCAAAAGTTGCTTGTGATATTTTAACCTCAGGCGCTTTACATTCAATCAAAATAAATATAGAACCATCTGAATTAAAAACCACAATATCGTAACGTTTTCTCAATCCGTTGACATGAAGAACTTTTTCAACATTAATTAATGATTTAGGATATTTTTTTTCCTCTAATAAAAATTGCACTACATGTTGGCGAACCCATTCTTCTGGGGTAAGGATGATGAATTTTTTACGAATAGTATCAAAAATAGATATTTTATTTTCGCTATTTTTGAAACGGAAAGTATAAGGAGAAAAGTTAAGTTTTTGCATTATGCGAAAATAGATAATTTAGTTTGAAGTTTAAAGCTTCAAGTTTCCTGCTTAGAACTTTAATTTTTTAAATCGGAATCATAAAAAATGGACGAAGTAATAAAAATTGTAAATGATATTAAAGGAGGAAACATCAAACCTATTTATTTTTTGATGGGCGAAGAACCTTATTACATTGATAAACTTTCCGAATATATTGAAGCCAATGTTTTATCTGAAGAAGAAAAAGGTTTCAATCAAACTGTTTTATACGGAAGAGATATAACTATCGAAGATGTTGTTTCAACAGCCAAACGTTATCCTATGATGGCAGATCGACAAGTTGTAATTATAAAAGAAGCTCAAGAACTCTCCAGAACTATAGACAAGATTGAAAATTATGCAGAAAACCCAATGCCAACAACTGTTTTGGTTTTTTGCTACAAATATAAAACACTTGATAAACGAAAAAAAACAACCAAACTCTTAGCTAAAAACGGAATTGTTTTTGAAAGTAAAAAATTATACGAAAATCAAGTTGGTGATTGGATCAAACGAGTATTATCGGGAAAGAAATATGCTATTGAGCCCAAAGCTTCGGCAATGCTGGTTGAATTTCTAGGAACTGATTTAAGCAAAATCAATAACGAATTAGAAAAACTGCAAATCATTTTACCAACAGGCAGTACAATTTCAGCCAAAGATATTGAAGAAAATATTGGTTTTAGTAAAGATTATAATGTATTCGAATTGCGAAAAGCAATAGGAGAACGCGATCAGCTAAAAGCTTATAAAATAGCAGAAAACTTTGCCCATAATCCAAAAGATAATCCATTGGTTATGACTACAGGTTTGGTTTTTGGTTTTTTTGTGCAACTCCTGAAATATCACGGACTAAAAGACAAAAATCCCAAAAACGCAGCTGCAGTATTAGGTGTAAATCCTTACTTTATGAAAGATTATGATGTGGCTATCAAAAATTATCCGATGCGAAAAGTAAGTCAAATTGTTAGCGCATTAAGAGACACCGATATAAAAAGCAAAGGAGTTGGCGCAAATAATTTGTCTCAGGCTGATTTGTTACGCGAAATGCTCTATAAAATTTTTAACTAAAATATTTTTAAAATGTTTTATCTTTCTAACAAACGAAATTTTTCGATTGCACTACTGTTTATCCTACATTTTGCCATGGCACAAAATCCTAAAATAAACACAATACAATACAGCTCTTTTGATGCTTATCCAGTTTATTTGAAGGATGATTTGGGAATTTCATATTCTAAAGATAAAACTGTTTTAAAATTATGGAGTCCTAATGTACAGGAAGCCAAAATACATCTTTATGCAAAAGGAAATGGAGGAAAATCAATATTCGAAGAAAACCTAGATTACGATACTAAAACTGGAGTTTGGAAAATTATTCTTAAAGGGAATTACCACAATACTTATTACAGCCTTCAGGTAAAATATTTTGATGGAAAATGGTCTAAAGAAATGCCAGATCCCTATGCAAAAGGAGTGGGTGTAAATGGAAATCGTGGTTTGATTTTTGACCCAAATCTAACCAACCCTAAAAATTGGAGTACAGATCAACAACCTGAACTAAAATCGATTTCAGACATTGTAGTATATGAAGCTCATATTCGAGATTTTTCAATAGATGCATCTTCTGGGATAAAGAATAAAGGAAAATTTCTTGGATTTACAGAGGAAAACACCAAAAATACTTTTGGAGAAACCACTGGATTAGACCATTTAAAAGAATTAGGTATAACTCATCTACACTTACTTCCTGTTTTTGATTATAAAACAATTGACGAATCCACTCTAGACAAAAATCAATATAACTGGGGATACGATCCTCAGAATTACAATGCTTTAGAAGGTTCCTATTCAACAAATCCTTACGATGGTTTGGTACGAATGATCGAATATAAAGAAATGATTTTAGCCTTACACAAAGCCAACATTCGTCTGGTTATGGATGTGGTTTACAACCATACTAGCACAACCGATATTTTTGATCAATTGGTACCAGGCTATTATTATAGAGCTTGGCCCGACGGAAAACGTTCAGATGCATCAGCCTGCGGAAATGAATTTGCCTCTGACCGAATTATGGCTAGACAATTTATGCTTGAATCCCTAAAATATTGGGTTAAAGAATACCATATTGATGGATTTCGGTTTGATTTAATGGGAATACATGATATCGAAACCATGAATATCATTTCGGCAGAACTTAAAAAAATTGACCCTACCATTTTTCTTTATGGTGAAGGTTGGACAGCAGGAGATTCTCCGTTACCGATTGAAAAAAGAGCTCTAAAGAACAATGTAAAAAAACTAAACAAAATTGCCGTTTTTTCTGACGATATAAGAGATGCTACAAAAGGACATTGGTCTAATGTTACTGAAAAAGGGTTTGTAAGTGGAAATCCAAATTATAAAGATGTACTACAATTCGGAATTGTAGCAGCTACAAATCATCCGCAAATCAATTATGATTCCAAAAGAGGGTATGCACAATTTCCTTATTCGGATTCCCCAACAAAAGTAATTGGTTACGTTTCATGTCACGACAATAACACCTTGTATGATAAATTGAAAATTGCTAATCCGAATGCTACTGAAAAAGAATTAGTGCAAATGGGTAAATTGGCTAATACAATCATTTTAACCTCGCAAAGCATTCCATTTTTACATATGGGAGTTGATATGAAGCGTACCAAAAGTGGAGTTGAAAATTCCTATAAGTCACCCGACAGCATCAACAAAATAGATTGGAATTGGAAACACGAAAACAACAACTTATTTCAATATTATAAAAATCTTCTTGAGCTGCGCAAAAATCATCCAGCATTCAAAATGGCAACAGAAAAGATGATTCAAGAACATTTAGAGTTTCTACCAACTGATTCACCGCTACTTATTGGATATACGTTAAAAAATTACGCAAATGGAGATCGTTGGAAAAACATTAGAGTTTATTTTAATGGAGATTCAAAAGAAACCGAACAAATTTTGGAAGGGACTTGGAAAATGGTTTGCAATGGCGATATAATCAATACAAACGGTATAACAACCTTAAAAAATCAACCGGTTGTAATTCCTGCTAGAAGCGCTGTAATCTTATATCAAGATTGATAATTTTAAACCAAAAAAATCCCGATATTTACAGTCTTCAACACAAATTTTACTATTATGGGAATGAATAAAAATACAATTTTAGGCTGGGCTACTTTTATAATGGTTTTTATGGGATTCTTGTTAATTGGTCTGGGATTCTTTAAATACAGAGATGTTTCGGGTTGGGGATTTGCAACGGTTGGCATTGGATTTTGGGCGATTGCTTGGGTTTTCAACTCTTTAAAAGGACGAGTTTAATATTCCTGTAAAAATCAAAAAATAACACAGGCAAAAAAATCTCCTGAATATTATCAAGAGATTTTAACTAAAAAAGTTTGTATTATTTTTTGACCCAAGTTTCGTCTAGTTTTTCGTAATCGATTGGTTTAGCAGCATCTTGTTTGCGAAGTCTTCCAGATTCAAAACCTCTAACCAATATAGTTTCTATCAAATAATCCTCATTGACTTCAAAAGGGCGGTATTTCATTTTTAAATCAATATTAAAAACACCAGCAGTAGTATTAGACCAAAAGGCTTTCCAGCCACTTTTAAGATTTTTAATTAAATCATAAGTCGAAGATCCTGTTTGCCTATCAATCAATTTCACCAAAATTTGCCCTTGTTTTTTGGAAAGTTTTTTCAAGCGTGCTTCAAACTCGTTGGTCAAGTAATCTTCTACAATTTTGAAATATCTTTTCTTATCTCTATTATTACTAAATTTATCCATACCTCTATTTAATGCGGTTAATCGTTCAGCAGCAATTCTGGCATACGGATAAGTAGCATACACTCTTCTTTGAAGTAATAAAAATTGCTTTTTATCTTCCTCACTCATTGGATGAGTGTCGATTACCAATTCTGGTAAGACAATTGTATCCCCAAAAATACTATCGGCTTCAGTAAGTATGTATCCCATAGGAACACCCTCTTTTTGAGGCACTTGAGCATACAATGAAATAGTAATAAAAAAGAAGAAAAACAATATTTTATAATGTTTCATAGATGAATATTTTTGAACAAAAATATACATTAAATATAGAACTATCAAAGACAAATTTTTAAATTAGCCAAAAATAAATTTACTATGAATACCGAAAAAATACTGAATACTTCATCGATAGCTTTTTTAGAAAAATATTTAAACAATGCCTCTCCAACAGGCTATGAAAGTGAAGGCCAAAAGATTTGGATGGATTATCTAAAACCTTATGTTGACACTTTTATAACAGACACTTACGGAACTGCTGTAGGAGTTATAAACCCAGACGCACCTTACAAAGTGGTCATAGAAGGTCATGCCGACGAAATTGCTTGGTATGTTAATTATATTACAGATGATGGTTTAGTTTATGTCATTCGTAATGGTGGTTCAGATCATTTAATTGCTCCTTCCAAAAGAGTAAATATCCACACCAAAAAAGGAATTGTAAAAGGGGTTTTTGGATGGCCAGCCATACATACTAGAATGCGTGACAAGGAAGAAACTCCAAAAATTAGTAACATCTTTATTGATTTGGGTTGCGAAACCAAAGAAGAGGTTGAAGCAATGGGAGTTCATGTAGGTTGTGTTATTACATATCCTGACGAGTTTATGATTATGAACGAAAATAAATTTGTTTGCCGTGCAATAGATAACAGAATGGGAGGATTCATGATTGCCGAAGTTGCTCGTTTATTAAAAGAAAACAACAAAAAGCTTCCTTTCGGTTTATACATTGTCAACTCAGTTCAAGAAGAAATTGGTCTTAGGGGTGCCGAAATGATTACACAAAACATCAAACCCAACGTAGCAATTGTTACAGATGTTTGTCACGATACGACAACCCCAATGATTGACAAAAAAGTAGAAGGTGATCTAAAAATGGGTAAAGGCCCTGTGGTAGCTTATGCTCCTGCAGTACAAAATAAATTACGAGATTTGATTGTTGATACAGCCGAAGAAAAAAATATTCCTTTTCAACGTCATGCTACTTCACGTGCTACTGGAACTGATACTGATGCGTTTGCTTATAGTAATGGAGGAGTTGCTTCGGCACTGATTTCGCTCCCATTGCGTTACATGCATACTACAGTCGAAATGGTACACCGCGAAGACGTAGAAAATGTTATCAAGCTGATTTATGAAACTTTGCTTAAAATAGAAAACAAAGAAACTTTTTCCTATTTCAAATAATCAAAATAAGCGCCATATAAATGGTGCTTTTTTTTTGATACTGTTGTAAATTTACACAGACTTAAAAAATTACCCCCATGGATGTAGAAATACTCTCTCGAATACAATTTGCCTTTACCATAGCTTTTCATTACATCTATCCTCCTCTTAGTATTGGGATTGGATTGATAATGGTAATCATGGAAGGCCTTTATCTTAAAACTGGAAATAAAGATTACGAAATTCTGACTCGTTTTTGGATCAAAATATTTGCCGTAACATTTGGAATTGGAGTCGCCACTGGAATTATAATGGAGTTTGAGTTTGGTACCAACTGGGCTGTTTATTCGCGTTATGTGGGCGATATTTTCGGAAGTGCATTGGCTGCAGAAGGACTGTTTGCTTTTGGTCTAGAAAGTACATTTTTAGGGATATTACTTTTTGGATGGAATCGTGTAAAGCCTTGGGTTCATTTCATTTCGGCTTTAGGAGTATTTTTGGGCTCTATGTTTTCGGCAGTTTGGATAGTTGTAGCAAACTCATGGCAACAAACACCAGCAGGATACCATATTGTAGGCGAAGGATTAAATGCCCGAGCAGAAGTAACCGATTTTTGGGCTATGGTTTTCAATCCTTCAAGTGTCGATAGAATCATACATACTTGGCAAGGTGCAATTTTGGCTGGAGCTTTTTTGGTGTTAAGCGTGCATGCCTATTATATTAGAAAAGGACGTTATGTAGAAATATCTCAAAAAGCGTTCAAAATTTCCTTAACAGTAGCAACCATTTTCTCTCTAACACAACTAATTTCTGGACATAGTAGTGCTGATGGGGTTGCTGTAAACCAACCTGCCAAATTAGCCGCTATGGAAGGCCATTTTGAAAAAAACAAAGCAGCTGACCTATATCTTGTGGGTTGGGTTGATAAAGAAAAACAAACCGTAACAGGAATTGACATTCCGGGTGGTTTATCTTTCTTATTGCATCAAGATTTTGATGCGCCAGTAAAAGGATTAAATGATTTTCCTGTTGAAGACAGACCTAGTCAGGTTAATGCTGTTTTTCAGTTTTATCATATTATGATAGCTATAGGAATGGCTTTAATCGGATTAACATTATACGCTAGTTATTTATGGAAAAAAGGTAAATTATTTGAAACAAAATGGCTCATGTGGCTATTTTCATTTTCGGTGATTTTACCTCAAATTGCCAATCAAGCCGGTTGGTTTGCCGCCGAAATGGGAAGACAACCATGGGTTGTTTATGGTCACTTACGAACTAGCGATGCTTTTTCTCAAGAAGTATCTGCCAATCAAATTGTGTTTTCACTGATTATTTTCACAATTGTATATTCTCTACTTTTTGTTTTATTTCTGTATTCTATTAATAAAAAAATAAAACACGGTCCTTATGATGATTCGCAAACAACTGTAACCTTTAAAACTTTTTAATATTTATGGAAACTTTTTTAGGTATAGACTATCCAACATTATGGTATTTGGTAATCGGGTTATTATTTTCAGGTTATGCCATTTTAGAAGGTTTTGATTTTGGTGCTGGTGCATGGCATTTATTTTTTAGAAAAGATTTGAGCAGAAGAATTGCCATAAATGCAATAGCACCAGTTTGGGATGCGAATCAAGTTTGGTTAATTATTGGTGGTGGAGCATTATTTGCTGGTTTTCCGGTTATGTACGCAACAATGTTGTCGGCAATGTATGTTCCTTTTATGCTTTTTTTGATGCTAAATGTACTCCGAGCAGCTGCTATCAAATTTAGAAGCATCGAAGAAATGACATGGTGGAGAAAAAGTTGGGACATCACTTACTGTGTTTCTAGCACATTGATTGCTTTTTTGCTCGGAATTATTTTGGCCAATATTTTGCAAGGCTTTGCTTTGGGACCCAATTTTAGTTTTCAAGACGAAAGTTTCTTCTATTTTTTAAATCCTTATGCCATAATGGTTGGTTTTACAACTTTATCCATTTTTATGACTCAAGGTGCTATTTATCTTTTATTAAAAACCGAAGGAAGATTACATTTAAGATTAACCTTTTTACTGCAAAAAGGAATGATATTCTTTATCATCAGTTTTGGAATCACAACTTTATATACTTTAATTTTTATTCCAGAAGTAACTGAGAACTTTAGAGCCAACCCCATTTATTTTATTGTACCTGTAATTTCATTTTTGGCTGTAGCCAATGTTCCAAGACTCGTTTCAAAAGAAAGATATATGTTGGCCTTGGTGTTCTCATCACTAACTATGTCTTTTTTATTGATTTTAGTAGCCTTGCATTTGTACCCAACATTATTAATTTCTACAATTGATCCCAAGTTCAATGTAACCATTTACAATGCGGCATCTTCTCAGAAATCATTAGGAATAATGCTAACAATTGTAGCCATCGGTGCTCCCCTACTTATTGCTTACTTTTTCTTTTTATATAAAACATTCAACGGAAAAGTAAAACTGGATGACACCAGTTATTAAACAAAAAAAAGCATCATTATGCGCTTCATAGTGATGCTTTTTTTTTTCAAATTTCCCTAACCTCTAATCCATATTTACCATTTTTTCCGTAGCAAGTGAATGACTAAGTGATGGTTTTCTATTGATAATTTTAAAATCTAAAGGATGTTCATTGTTCCTTTGTTCACTTTCAATAATCAATTCCAGATCGGTTATTTCGTCATGTATTGTTCTTTCACTAAAAAGTGGAAAAACAGCATTTGAAACAGAACTATCAATAATCAATTCGGATTGTGTTATAATTTGTCTCATCGATTCTTCATAAAACATAAACTCCAATTCGTCTGAAACAGTATTTTCGGTTATTTTATCCCCTTCATAAATTACATCTTCTATAGCTATTGGTTGATACTGAATGACCGTTTCTGGGTAAAAAATTTCTATTTCATCCGAAGGTAAAATGTTTTCATCAATATCATCTCCTCCAGATTGTGTTTTGAGAGTATCATTTGAAAGAATAGTTTTTTGAAAAACCTTCAATGACAAACTATCTATATGCATTGCCAAACAAATATTAGATGACAACGCTATAACAATTCCTATAATTAAAACTGAATTTTTCATAATTGTTTTTTTTTTTAAATTACTATCTAAAAAAGAGCTACTTCATGTAAAGTAGCTCTTTCTTACTATTATTGTTGTTTCAAAAATTGGGCTGCTTCTGTTGCATTGGAAATTTCTGCATGTTTTAAAGCTGTAAATCCTTTTTCATCTTTCTCATTCAGACGAGCTCCTTTTGACAATAACAGTTTGATGATTTCGACTTTATTGTAACGGGCTGCGTACATCAAAGGAGTCAATCCATTAGATTTTTCATTAACATCCGAACCGTAATCTAAAAATTTTTTAACTGACACAATATCACCTTTACTAATAGCGATATTCAATGGCGAAATATCATCGTAATTTTTGATATTTTCTAAATTATTGACACAAAAACTTGTATTTGATGCCAAGCTTACATTTGCAGTTGTGATTAATGCAACTCCTAAATAAATGATTGATTTTTTCATAATGTTTGATTTTTGATTGATGATTGTTATTTGATATAATAATATCTTATACAAAGATATACCTTTTAAAAGGTAATATGTATCACATAGTACTATTATTTAACTTTTTATTAACAATAAGAATCAAAACTTACAACACATAAACTACTAGTTACAAAAAACTTAAACAAACAACAGCTCATCACACACGACTAAACAATTAGAAGTTAAAAAAGAATTATCAACCTAATTCATACACTATTATATAATTTTTGTGAATTAAAAAAATAATATAGCACATCAATTTAGAGAGGTTTTACTGACATAGTAGAAATAAAATATTTTTTAGTGTATTTTTTACACTTTTCTTTTTGTAATCCAAAAAATAAGAACGAGATTTGAAAAATCTATTTAATTTAAGTTAGAATTGAAATGACAAACAATCAAAAAACAAACCGATTAAGAAAAAGAAAATTGTACCAAAAGATTGTAAAGAACACTCTTTTTACCTTAATGACTCTTTTTGTTAGCCATGGCTATTCTCAGCAATTAGTACAACCTGTTCCAGAATCCTATAAAGACACTTGGATATCAGATAATGGAAACGGAACTTTTACCAACCCTCTATTCTACGAAGAATTCTCTGATCCAGACTTGATTCGTGTTGGAGATGATTATTATTTAACAGGGACAACTATGCATACCATGCCCGGTTTACCAGTACTTCATTCAAAAGATCTTGTAAACTGGAAACTACTCACCTATGCTGCAGAACGAATAAATGTTGGTCCAGAAGCAAGGCTAGAAAACGGTCGTGATTTTTACGGTCAAGGTATTTGGGCTCCTTGTATTCGATACAATAAGGGAACTTTTTACATTTTTTCGAATGTAAACGGACATGGGACACAGATTTATTCAGCAACAAACCCTGCAGGTCCTTGGAAACACCAAGTCATGAGAGCAGATTTGCATGATTTGACTGTTCTTTTTGATGATGATGGAAAAATTTATGCAGTATCTGGATACAATGAAGTCAAAATGGTACAACTTACCGATGACCTAATGGATATTGTACCAGGATCAGAAAAAGTAATAATTCCTGCTGGCAGTGGTGCTGGTGAAGGAAGTCATATTTATAAAATAAATGGCAAGTATTATATCACCAACACTAATTATGACCCTATATGCTATCAAGTTTGTCTTCGTGCTGATAATCCTTATGGTCCGTATGAAGTAAACAATATGAGTGTAGAGGAAAACTTTGGTGTGGGTCAGGGACCAAGAGTTATAGACACTAGAAAAGGCCCACCGTTTCCAATAACAACCTATCCAGAAAATTATGCGGGTTGTACTCCAATGCATCAAGGCGGAATTGTGCAAACTCAAACTGGCGAATGGTGGGGATGGTCAATGATGGATTATAACTCAATTGGTAGAATAACGAATCTTTCACCTGTAACATGGAAAGACGGTTGGCCATACTTCGGATTAGAAGGAAACCTGACACGTTCCCCAAGAACTTGGGTAAAACCAAATACGGGATTTTCTAGTGAACGAAAAGCTACTTTTGACCACGATGATGATTTCAATTCCTCTACTTTAAAAAATGCTTGGCAATGGAATCATGTTCCAGTAGAGAGTAAATGGTCTTTGAAAGAACGAAAAGGTTACTTGCGTTTGCACTCACTTCCTGCTAAAAGCTTTTGGGAAGCCAAAAATTCATTGACGCAAAGAGCAATGGGACCTGAATCATATGCTACTACCGAAGTTGATATTGCAAAACTTCAAGAAGGAGACATCGCTGGACTAGCACTATTGAACTTACCTTATGCTTGGATTGGGGTTGTAAAAAATAAAAAAGAGCATTTTTTACAATTCTACAATCAACAAGAAGACAAGAAAATTGATATTGCGACAAACAAAAAAACCATTTGGCTTAGAGCATATTGTAATTTTGATAAAGACCTAGGCTATCTAAGTTATAGTTTTGATGGTATTAATTTTGAACAAATTGGCGGAGCAATCGTAATGCCTTACCAATTGAGAACTTTCCAAGGAATTCGTTATACCTTATTCAATTTCAATACAAAAGGAAACGAAGGTGGTTATGCTGATTTTAATTCATTTGAAGTTTTAGAACCTCGTGCAAAAGGGCTTACCAAACCCATTCCCTATAATAAAACCATCACACTTACAAGTCTAGCCGATGCAACTGTTTTGGTCGGTTGGAGAAATTTTGTTCGTCCAGTAGAAGCAAATAGTAAATTTACCGAAGACAAAGCCAGCCAATTTAGAGTATTAGATCGTGGCAATGGCCGAATTGCATTACAATCTGTAGCTACTGGTGGTTTTGTTACTATTAAAGGTGATGGAGGTTTAGGCGAAGTCCGAATTGAAGCAAAAGACCAAGGAGAAGCATCAACTTTTCAATGGGAAGACATGCTTAAAGGCGATATTATGTTAATGTCATTAGCTAATCATCGCTATTTAAACGTAGATCCAAATGCTACAAGCTTGTGCTTTGCAAATGCAAAAGGAGCAAGACCTGACAGAAAAGGAGGAGCATGTTTTAGTTGGTCACTGAGTGAAGACAAAAATAATTAGCAAAAATAATTTTTACAATCTAGGCAGTTTTAGTTTTCTAAAACTGCTTTTTTTTGCAAAAAAACAAAAAATTTTTTTATCCTTTATGTCCTCAAAAAAAGATGCCCCTAATGGAGCATCTTAAAACTAATTGTAATTAAAACAACATTGATTCTTTACTTTATTAACTAACCAACCGTAATCAAACTATGAAAATAATCACAACTTTTCAAAGTTTTTAGATCAATGTTATTGTCATCAGCGGTTCAAATACCATACCAAAAACAAAATCAAACCATTAACAATCAATACTTTATAACTATTTAACAATACTATCTCTTTTTTATAAGTTCGTTATAATTTCGTTTTAAAAATTTTAGGAACAAAAAAGAGCCAACCTGTAAGATTGACTCATTCTGTATTTTTAAGATGCTCAAAAAAATTATTTCTTTTTATAGAATTTAATGTATTTTGGATAAGTTACAGCTCCAATTAGTGAAATTGCCCCTAATGAATACCAAATCCAGCTTAATGAATGTGCTTCACCACTAGCATAAGAATGCAATCCTACCAAGTGAAAATTAACTCCAAAATAGGTAAATAAAATAGATACAAAAGCGAACATACTCATTAGATTAAAGAACCATTTTCCTCTCAATGCTGGAACAAAACGAGCATGAATCACAAAAGCATATATCATAATACTGATTAACGCCCAAGTTTCTTTAGGATCCCATCCCCAATAACGACCCCAACTTTCATTAGCCCATTGTCCGCCAAGGAAGTTTCCAATAGTCAACATAATCAAACCAATAGTCAAAACCATTTCGTTGATATATGTCAGTTCTTTTATATTTAAAGCCATTTTTTCTTTATTCTTTTCTGTTGTACACAAGATTAAAAGAAGCGAAACAAAACCTAAAATCATTCCTAAAGCAGTTGGTCCATAACTTCCTACAATAACTGCTACGTGAATCATTAACCAATACGAATTAAGAACCGGTTGTAAATTAGCAATCTCTGGATCTATCCAATTCATATATGCCGCCATAAGTATCATCGAGGTTACAAATGCAGCCGAAGCGACAGTAAGTTTCGATTTTATATCAAATATCAACCCAAATAACATTGTTGACCAAGCTACATATACAATAGACTCATAAGCATTACTCCAAGGTGCGTGTCCCGAAATATACCAACGCGCTCCTAATGTTATAGTATGCAATAAAAATAATATTGCAATAGTAATATGCATGATGTTAACTAAAATGCGAATTACTTTAGTGTCCTTGAATATTTGAATAATAGTGAATGCAAACATCAAAATTGCTGCAAAAAGATACCAATAAGATAACTTTTGAAGTAAATCATATTTATTGTAAGCGATTTCTAAATCAATTTTATCCTCAGATGGTCTTACTTTTGCACCAAATTTCTTTTGAAAACCATCTATGCTTCCCAATAACTCATCAGCTGTTTTGTAGTTTTTAGACTGAATAGCGTGAGATAATGTTCCGAAATAAAGAGGTAAAATACTTTTGGTATAAGTAGAATCCATTCCTTTTAAACCAGCACTCCCAAGTTCTAAAAATGAAACCCATTTGTGATTTGCATCATTCGGTATTGGAAAAATTTTCAAGATACTACCACTCAACGCCGATTCCATCAAGTTTACTTTTTTATCCGTTTCAACAAAATCCTTTTCAAATTGATTTGGATTGGCAGCTTTATAAGCAGCATCCAAATAAGGTGACAATTTATAATTTCCCTTTTCGTCAAAAAAAGCAATAAAAGGAGCGAATTTATCTTTTGGATCAATTCCGATAATTTTACGAATACTGTCATTTCCTGATTTGATATAAATCAACGGAACCTCAATCCACAACTGAGCACTTTGTGTCATCGACAAAAATACCTGATCCGAATTCATTCCCTTATAAGTATCCGAATGACTTACTTTACGCAATAACTCTGACGAAAAAGTATTAATCGGTTTCATCCTTCCTCCTGCATCTTGAATAATCAATCGCCCAAATTTTGAAGCATGTTCTTTAGATACCGTAAAGGTGGTAATTAAGGAATCTAATTGTTGCTGAGTAGGTTTTACACGAACATGAGGAGTAGTTTCGGCTTGTGCTTCTGTTGCGTGATCGTGGTTATGATCATGATTGTGATTGTGATCGTGATCGTGATTATGATCTTGAGCAAAGCTTGAAATACTGAATAATAAAACTAAAACAGTCAATAATTTTGCTTTTTTCTTTTTGATAGCATTCAATTTTCTTTTCAATTCTGCAAAACGAGAATCTTTTACAAACAATACAGCAATCATACTAATATATAACAATAAATACCCTAGATAAGTAATATTGGTTCCCCAATAATCATGATTAACCGACAAAACAGTTCCTTTTTCGTCTGGGTCAAAAGAAGCCTGGAAAAAACGGTATCCTTCGTGATCCAAGACATGGTTCATATAAATTCTAGCATCAAATGGTTTAACAGAATCAATTACGGTAACCTGACTTTCAAAAGAAGAATAGCTTTTCTCAGTCCCTGGATACTTTTGAGCTATAAAATCATTCAATCTAACTTTGAAAGGCAATTCATAAGCTTTACTACCAAAGAAGAATGAATATTCAATCTCCCCTATTTTTACAGTTTTAGGTTCACCTGTTCTACCTTTAGAACCTAATAAAGTAACTGTTTCTTCTTTTCCGTTGGCAATCACTTTCACGGTCAATGCATCTTCATGGCTTTTTGCCTTGTAATCATTATTCGATTCATAAGCAATCACACCAGTAACTGCTGGTTCTGGGAAAACAAAACGAATATCGCCAATACTATATAAGGAACGCATCATTAATGGCTGTACAATCTCCTTAACAACTTTACCTTGCTTTTTATCGGCCATACGCATATAGTTCCCTTCAAATGGCATTTGAATCGTATATTCTGCACCCGTAGTATTAATATTGATAGCGCCTTCTGTAAAATGATTCAATGCAAAAAGAACATTGTGAATATTTTGTACTTCACCCGATTTCAAGAAATGCTCTTCACGACCACCCCCTCCAGCTTCGACTAATTTAAGATACAAATTTCCTTTTGGGTCAGGCTTAACAAACTCCTTGGCTCCCATGATATAATTTTCATAATGAACTTCAAAGTTGTTTCCAGAAAAATCGCCTTTCATTGTAAAATCATTATCGGTAACTGGTGACAACAAAACTGGTTTTTCAAAAACACGACGCTTCATTTCACCTTGATGTTCACCATCAACAAAAAGAGTCAAAAAGGTTTTATCTGAATAGAATTTATTTTCGATAGCTCCCTCGCGTATAGGCATTATTCCTTCAAAACTAATATAACGAGTTACAAAAGCACCTCCAATTATAAAAATAAAAGACAAATGAAGTAGTAATGATGCCCACTTTTCTTTTTTAAGTAATTGATAACGTTTTATATTCCCGAAGAAATTAATCACAAAAACAACCATTATGGCTTCAAACCACCAAGTGTTATAAATCCAAATCCTTGCTGTATCAGTATTGTATTTACTTTCAACAAAAGTTCCAACTCCCATTGCTATCGCAAATGCTAGGAACAAAACAGCCATTAATCGGGTAGAAAAAAGAAAAGAAAATATTTTTTTATCCATAAGAGAACAAATTTCGTTTGTATAAAGTGTCGCAAAAATACTTAAAATCACTCACTTGTTTTAACATATAATTGTTAATTAAAACCAAAAACTACTCCCTTTTTTTAAACATTAATTAAAAAATAATAGCGATAATTATTATATCCTACAATACAACTTTGGATTCGGCAACTCATTTTTTTTGTTAATTTTGTGTTATGATAAAAATTACAATTATTGGGTCTGGAAATGTTGCTCAACATTTGATTGATGCTTTCTCAAAAAGTAAATCAATAGAGATTGTTCAGGTATTTTCCAGAAGTCAAAAACAACTTCATAAAAACCTAAATACCAACAAAATAACCCATAATTGGAACACGCTATTAGACGCTGATTTATACATTATTGCCGTTTCTGATGATGCCATATCTACAGTTTCTAAACAATTACCGTTTCAAAATCGTTTTGTGGTACACACTTCTGGAAGTACTCCGATTTCAGTATTAGATACTAAAAACAGAAAAGGAGTTTTGTATCCCTTGCAAACTTTTACCAAAGGAAAAACAGTAGATTTTAAAAGAATACCATTTTGTTTGGAAGCTGAAATCGAAAATGATTATGAATTACTCGAAAAAGTAGCAGGTTCAATCTCAGATAATATTTATAAAATAGATTCTCAACAACGAAAAGCGTTACATGTAGCAGCGGTTTTTGTTAATAATTTTACAAATCATTTGTATCAAATTGGAAGTGAAATCTGTTATGATAACAATATTCCTTTTAATATTTTAAAACCTTTAATTCTAGAAACTGCTCAAAAAATAGAAACGCTTTCGCCAAAAGAAGCACAAACTGGGCCAGCAAAACGAAATGATGTTGCTACCATCAATGCACATGAACAATTTTTATCCGAAGAATATCAAAAAACTATTTACAAAATACTAACACAATCAATACAAAATCATGGCAAAAAGCTATAAAGAAATAATGAATGAAATTACTACGTTTGTTTTTGACGTAGATGGAGTACTCACCGACGGATCTGTTCTGGTTACCAATGAAGGTGAAATGTTACGCTCAATGAATATACGAGATGGTTTTGCGTTAAAAGCAGCGATTGACAGCGGTTATAACGTTTGCATTATTTCGGGAGGAAGCAACGAAGGAGTAAGAATTAGACTTAAAAATCTGGGTGTTTCAGACATCCATCTAGGAACGCCAGACAAAGTAAAAACTTTTTATGAATACACAGAAGCTTATACCATAAATCCTGAACAGGTACTATATATGGGTGATGACATTCCAGATTACCACGTGATGAAATTAGTAGGACTACCAAGTTGTCCACAAGATGCTAGTCCAGAAATCAAACGCATTTCTAGATATATTTCGCATAAAAACGGCGGAAAAGGAGCTGTTCGAGATGTAATCGAACAAGTGATGAAAGTGCAAGGCAAATGGATGGCTTATTTTGATGGAAAACACGATTAATTAGTTATCAGGTTTTAGTATTCAATTAAAAAAGACAATGCAATAAGACGGCATAAGTATTGAAAATCAAAACTCTAAACATTAAAAATACAATTCACCAATTTAAACACTAAAAAAAACTGAATACTGAATTCTTATTATGAAATTTCTTAAGCTAATACGCTATCAAAACCTTCTAATGCTGGCTTTAATGCAGTTCCTTTTTAGATATGGTTTTTTGAGTTTTCAAAACATTCCATTAGCACTTAATAACTGGCAATATATATTACTAGTTTTGGCAACACTGGCAATTGCAGCTGGAGGATATATCATTAACAATATTATGGATCAGGCCACAGACAACAGTAACAAACCCAATCAAGTTGTTGTTGGCAAAAGTATTACCGAAACATTGGCCTACAACCTTTATTTTTTGGTTACCATTTTAGGAGTTGGAATCGGTTTTTATTTATCCAATCTAATTGGTAAGCCTGTTTTTGCGTCCATTTTCATTATCATTTCAGCAACACTGTACCTATACGCAACAAGTTTAAAACAAATGTTTTTGATTGGAAATGTCGTAGTTGCACTTCTATTGGCTTTTAGTGTAATTATTATTGGCCTTTTTGATCTTTTACCAATAATCACTGTAGAGAACAGACAAGCAGTTGCCGATCTATTTTCGATACTTTTGGACTATGCATTATTTGCTTTCATTATAAATTTTTTACGTGAAATTGTTAAAGATTTAGAAGATGTAAATGGTGATTACAACCAAGGAATGAACACATTACCCATTGCATTAGGGATAAGTAGAACATCCAAAATTGTTCTTGGGCTAAGCACAATTCCATTGGTAATGGTCGTATTGTATATGAAAACCTATTTCTTCGATAACAATTTGCATTTAGCCACGATTTATACCTTATTATTTATAGTAGCTCCTTTTATTTATTTTATTATAAAAATGGCCGATGCCAAAAAGAGTAAAGAATTTCATCATTTAAGCTCAGTTTTGAAACTAATTATACTCTTTGGATTATTTTCTATCGCAATAGTTACTTATAATATACTTCATTATGCTTAAAGAAAAACTCAAAAATTACAATATCATATTAGCTTCTGGATCGCCAAGAAGGCAACAATTTTTTAAAGATTTAGATCTTGATTTTGAGATTCGCCTAAAAGAAATAGCAGAAATTTTCCCTCCAGAACTAAAAAAAGAAGAAATCACCAATTATCTTTCTATACTGAAAGCCAATGCTTTTGACGGAGAATTAGAGCAAAATGATATTTTGGTCACAAGTGATACTATTGTTTGGCACAATAATTGTCCTTTAGGAAAGCCAAAGGATCATCAAGATGCTTTTACAATTTTAAAATCATTATCAAATAGCACACACGAGGTCATAACATCGGTTTGCTTTAAAACAAATAAAACAATAAATACAATATGCGAAACAACAAAAGTGACCTTTGCAGCGTTAAGTGACGAATCTATTCTTTATTATTTAGAAAAATACAAACCGTACGACAAAGCAGGAGCTTATGGAATTCAAGAGTGGATCGGTTTCATTGGGGTTTCAAAAATAGAAGGATCTTATGCCAACGTAATGGGAATGCCAACAGACAAAGTATATGCTTATTTAAACAATTTGTAACAAATGGACTTTTTTAATCAATACATCCGAGAAGAAATTAGTACAGGTATCCTGTTATTGATTGTTTTTTTAGCCCGTGCTGTTGTTTCAAAAATAGTAAAGAAATATGCTAAAACGAGCGAAATCATTGAAAGAAGAACCAATTTGGTTATAAAATATATTAATGTTCTCATCACCATATTAGCATCAATAACCTTGATATTAATTTGGGGAGTACAGGCAAAAGACATTTTTATAACTATATCCTCTATCGCTACTGTTATTGGTGTGGCAATGTTTGCACAATGGTCTATTTTAAGCAATATAACATCAGGCATAATTTTATTTTTTTCATTCCCTTTCAAAATAGGTGATTCTATAATCATACACGATAAAGACTATTTGGAAGAAGGCGAAATAAAAGACATAGGAGCCTTTCACGTAACATTAAAAACGAATAACGGAGAAACAATTATTTATCCAAACAATTTATTTTTTCAAAAAGGAATAACGGTCTTAAAAAAGCCATCAGTTCCCGAAACAGAGTTTACAGATTAACTCGACTTAATATTAACCTAAATCTAAAATTTATATCATGAAAACTATTAAATTATTTACAGGACTAGCAATTATTGCAGCAAGCTCAATGCAAGCACAAGTATCTGTCAATGTTAATATTGGCACTCCTCCTCCCCCAGTTGTGGTTGTTGAAAAACCAAAAGTTATCATTGCCTCTCCTCCAGAATGGGGCCCAGTTGGTTATGATAATATGCAGTATTATTATTTGCCAGACATCCAAGTTTATTATGACATTAGACTTGCAGAGTTTATTTATTACGGACAAAACAAATGGATACGTGCAAAAAGACTACCTAGTTATTGCAGAAATTATGACTTATACAATGGGTACAAAGTAGTTTTAACCAACTATAGAGGTAAAACACCTTATGTGTATTTCAATTCTCATAAAGTAAAATACTATAAAGGATACAAAGGAAAACCTCAAAAATGCAGAAGAGATTATAACAGAAATGATCGCCATAACAACCACGATCATGACCATGATCGCCACGATCACCATAATAACGGAAATCATAATGGTCATCATAAAAATGACAAACACAAAGGAAGAGACTAAAACCAAAAACAGCTACTTAATAAGTAGCTGTTTTTTTTACACTTACATTTAACCATCCGAAGATGTTCTTAAAAACCTTTTCCCGAACTGATTTTTTTGACAAAATTAAATCATGCATGGCTCCTTTAAAACCTACAACTTCTTTCTTCGGTGATTCTATAAATCTAGATTTTTCTATTATGTCTTTTACATTTAAAATCGCATCCCCTTCAAACATAATATTATCCCATTTTTTTGGATAAACGGATTCTAATGAATGCAATATCAGTATTGGTTTATCAATAGAAATCCCGTTAGAAATCTTTTGGTGACCTTGATAAATAGCATTGACCCAACCAGCATTTATAGTAGGAGCACTATGGGGTTTCCATAGCAAATTATATTCCCATTCGCCAAAATCGCTTTTATGCAAGCTTTTTCCATAAAACTTAGAAAAACCAATCGGTAAAGACAAATTAGGATTTAGTTTCCCTAATAAAGAAAGTAGCGGAATAATCGTTTTCTTTTGAATCCAAGGGACATTAAAATCATAAAAAGGGCTATTACAAATCAATTCGTCAAACAATTCGTCTTCTTTTCGATCGGAAGCATACAAAGTAATAATCAACCCTCCAGTAGAGTGTCCATACAACGCTACATTCTGATTCCCCTCTTCGTTCATTATAGCTAATGCTTTATCGATATCATCATAATATTCAGTCAACGATCTCATATTATTAGGACGATGATTTTTCAAAATAGATCTTCCGTATTTTCTCAAATCCAAAGCATAGAAATTATATCCATTCCTTAAAAATTCATCGGCCAAAACTTCTTGAAAAAAATAATCATTAAACCCGTGTACATACAAAATGGCCTTGGAGGATACAAACGGACTAAGTTTCCTGATTAAAGTAGCGGTTACTTTGCCTTCGTAATCATTTCGTTGGTTGATAATGGTTTGCTCAAAACCATTCTTCAAGATATCTTCTTTGTAGAGTCTATTCATTTTATACAGGTAAATCTAGATAAAAGGGGGTTAAATAGGTCAATCAAAAATCGATAACCGATATTCTCAAATTTAGCACTATATTTTTAATTAATTAGCTATAATAAGGTTATTTTTTGAAGAAAAAAACAATTATTTTAGGCTTAAAACATTATAATATTCAACCTAAACCTTTAAACATTAACATAAATTTTAGAGTAATATATAAATCCCCCCTTATTAAATTACTATTTTTGAAACTGAACCAATTTGTTCAATTCATTAAAAAAAAGTTCTATGCGAAAGCTTCTTTTAAAATCTTTTATCCTTTTCGTTCTTTCAGTACAAATTGCCCATGCACAAAAACCACAAAAACCAACATCGGCAGAAATATACAATCAAATTCAGAAACTTAATTTTCTAGGAACTGTACTTTATATTGCAGCTCATCCTGATGACGAAAACACCCGATTAATATCTTATATGGCCAATGAAATTCATGCTAGAACAGGTTATTTATCATTGACCAGAGGTGATGGCGGTCAGAATTTAATTGGTCCACAATTAAGAGAATTATTAGGCGTTATCCGTACACAAGAACTTCTTGAAGCTAGAAAAATTGATGGCGGAGAACAATTTTTTTCTAGAGCTAATGATTTTGGATATTCCAAAAATCCAGAGGAAACTTTACAAATTTGGGACAAAGAAAAAGTGCTTTCGGATTTAGTTTGGGTAATCCGAAAATTTCAACCCGACGTAATTATTAATCGTTTTAACCATAGAACTCCAGGTACTACACACGGACACCATACCGCATCAGCAATGTTGAGTTTGGAAGGATTTGATTTAGCCCATTCAGCAACAGCTTTTCCTGAGCAATTGCAAATGGTACAACCTTGGCAACCCAAAAGAGTATTTTTTAATACTTCATGGTGGTTTTATGGCAGTAAAGAAAAATTTGAAGCTGCTAATAAATCTAATCTAATTGCTCTACCAACTGGCGTTTATTATGCGACAATCGGAAAATCCAATCAAGAAATTGCTGCCTTAAGTCGTAGTAGTCACAAATCACAAGGTTTTGGAAGCACCGGTTCTCGTGGAGAAGATCATGAATATTTAGAATTTTTGAAAGGAGAACCTTTGCAAAACAAAAACACTCTTTTTGACGGAATAGACACCAGCTGGAATCGAATAAAAGGAGGAAAACCTATCGGAGATTTGATAAATACTATCATTGATGGTTATGATTTTAAAAATCCATCGGCAAGTATCCCAAGCTTATTAAAAGCATATTCAATGATTCAAGAACTGAATGAAAATCATTGGAAAACTATCAAATCCGAAGAAATAAAAAAAATAATCACCGATTGTTCTGGTTTATTCTTGGAAGCCGTTTCAGACACACAAGAAACTACGCTCAATAGTGAAATAAAACTAACTTTGGAAGCCATTAACAGAAGTAAAACTAAGATAGAATTACTAAGTGTTACCATGCTACCCGATTCTAAAACTACTGTATTAAATACTGAACTAAAAAACAATTTAGTACAAAACTATTCACTTAACATACACATACCTGAATCTCTAAACTACACTCAGCCATATTGGCTAAAAGACAAAGGAACTGTAGGGCTATATACGGTTGCCAACCAACAGAACATTGGAATTCCAGACATTATTCGAGAAGTAAAAGTAATTTTTAACCTAAAAATAGACAATGTAGAAATCCCATTTGAGCGAACTGTCGTGTACAAATACAACGATGATGTAAAAGGTGAAGTCTATAACTTCCTGGATATTGTACCAGTGGTAACAACCTCAATCCAAGACAAGGTATTGCTTTTCCCAAATTCTAAACCAAAATATATCGGGATTAATATCAAGGCTGGAAAAAATAATACAAACGGAAATTTAAAATTAGATTTACCAAAAGAATGGAAAGTTACTCCAGAATCTATTCCTTTTCAGTTGGACAAAAAAGGTATGGAGCAAACCGTGTATTTTGAAGTTACACCTCCTACTCAAATGAGCGAAGTTTTTGCAAAAAGTATTGCTACAATTGACAATGTTGCTTATGATAAAGAACAAACTATTATCAATTATGATCATATTACCAAACAACAAGTCTTGAAAACTTCGGAAATAAAATGCATCCGAATCGATTTGAAAACTAATCAAGAAAAAATTGCCTACATTATGGGAGCCGGTGATGAAGTCCCCCAAAGCTTAACCCAAATGGGATACAAAGTAACTCTTGTAAAACCAGAAGAAATTACACCAGAGAAATTAGAATCTTTTGATGTTGTAATGACTGGAATTCGCGCTTACAACACCCTGAAAACATTAGCGTACAAACAAGACATTTTATTTGATTTTGTAAAAAGCGGCAAAACAATGATCTCACAATACAATACCGCTGGTGATTTGGTCACTTCTAATATTGCTCCTTATCCGTTAAAAATTTCAAACGACCGAGTTACTGAAGAAAATGCCGATGTTAAATTCCTAGCCCCTAACCATCCCGTTTTGAACTATCCAAATACTATATCTGAAAATGATTTTAAAGGATGGAAACAAGAACAAGGTTTGTATTATCCTAGAGATTTTGACAAAGTCTTCACTCCTATCATATCCTCACACGATAAAGGTGAATCTGCAAAAGTGGGAGCTTTATTAATTGCTCCTTATGGAAAAGGAAATTACATTTATACTGGATTAAGCTTTTTTAGAGAATTACCAGAAGGCGTTTCGGGAGCCTATAAATTACTTTCAAATATGATTTCAATTAAATCATCTACAACGATTCCCGATCAAAATATAAAACCATAAAACAGAAAACATGAAACCGAAAGATCCTAAAATTTGGTCCAAAAGCTACACCTTAGTATTGATTGCCAATGCTTTGTTTATCATTGTTTTTTATTTAATTATGAAATTATACTCTTAGACTATGCAATTATTTGACTGGATTGTACTAATCATAACACTTTTATTTATAGTAATTTACGGCGCTTGGAAAACACGTGGCAGTAAAAATGTAGAAGAATATATTTTAGGAAACAATGAAACACCTTGGTTTACAGTTGGACTTTCGGTAATGGCCACGCAAGCCAGTGCAATTACATTTCTATCCACGCCAGGGCAGGCTTATCATGACGGAATGGGGTTTGTTCAATTCTATTTTGGATTACCTATTGCCATGATCGTAATCTGCGTGACTTTTATACCTATTTTCCATAAATACAAAGTCTATACAGCATATGAATATTTAGAGAAGAGATTTGATCTAAAAACACGATCTCTAGCCGCTATTCTATTTTTAATTCAACGAGGACTCGGAACCGGAATTACTATTTATGCTCCTTCTATAATACTATCGGCTTTATTGGGTTGGGATTTGACATTTACAAATATTATTATTGGTATTTCTGTTATTATTTACACCTTCTCTGGAGGAACAAAGGCTGTAAATGTCACTCAAAAGCAACAAATGTTTGTTATTTTGGCTGGAATGGTCATTACCTTTTTTTTAATTTTTGATTATTTGCCCAACGATATGACCCTTAACAGTGCAATGCACATTGCTGGTGCCAACCAGAAGATGAATATTGTTGATTTCTCATTTGATTTGGAAGAAAAATATACATTTTGGAGCGGAATAACTGGTGGTTTTTTCTTGGCGTTGGCCTATTTTGGTACAGATCAATCTCAGGTTGGAAGATATTTATCTGGAAAGTCTGTTCGAGAAAGTCAAATGGGATTGATTATGAATGGTCTTTTAAAAGTACCTATGCAATTTCTGATTTTATTGACTGGTGTTATGGTTTTCGTGTTTTTTCAATTTAACGGAACTCCAATAAACTTCAATCCAAACAATAAAACAATCGTCGAAAATTCTCAATACAAAGAAGAATACCAAGCCCTTCAAAAGAAATTAGACAATATATCCGAAGACGAAAAAGTAGTTAATCTATTATATATAGATCAACTTAACCAAGATTACGACAACCCTACGCTTCGAAAAGAGCTAGTAGATTTGGCCTTAAAGGAAAAAGAACTGAGAGCACAGGCTAGAGAAATCATTTCAAAGGCAGATAAAAGAGCCGAAACAAATGATAAAGATTATGTTTTTTTCTATTTTATACTTCACTATTTACCAAAAGGGTTAATTGGATTATTGCTTGCCGTAATCATTTCGGCAGCCATGTCCTCTACAGCTTCTGGTCTCAATGCATTGGCCTCTACAACTGCTATCGATATCTACAAACGCAATATCAAAGAAGAGAAATCCGACAAACATTACCTTAATGCTTCGAGACTTTTTACATTGATGTGGGGTATAATTGCTATTGGTTTTGCATGTATCGCAACCCTTTTTGAAAATTTAATTCAATTAGTAAATATTATTGGATCGATATTTTACGGAACGGTTTTGGGAATTTTCTTGGTTGGTTTTTATATCCAAAAAATACGTGGCAATGCTATTTTTTATAGTGCAGTAATAAGCCAAATTACCATTTTTATTATCTATTATTTTGCCATCTTTATCTATCCTAGCGGAAGTGAAAAACTGGGGTATTTATGGTTGAATTTTATTGGTGCCTTGCTAACAATTCTACTATCAATATTTCTTCAAAATTATATTTCTAAGGATGAGGAATCTGTAAGTTCTATCACCTTAACAGAATAACGAAAAGCATAAAAGCTAAAAAAATACAAATATGCTTCTGGTGTTGAAACCTTTAACGATCCTAAACCAAACAATTAATTGCAAAAATTAGGCTTTACATGTTATAAAAAAGACCCATTAAATCAATAATGGGTCTTTTTTATCATTCTATTTTATTGAAAATTACTTTCTGCTCCACTCTGCAATGCTTTCTTTATTCATTTTTACATAATCTTGGTTTTTGGCTAACTCTGCCGCAGCAAGTGAAATATTAGCAGTTTCAATTGCTCCTTTTTTATCGCCACCACGAGCTTGTATCAACGATTTTAATCGGGTGTACCAATACGGTTTTTCGGTACTCAATTCCATTGCTTTATCCATATAGGTTGTAGCTTTCACATTATCGCCATTAGACTGATATAAATATTGTGCAGCCGAAAAATAATCTGCAGAAGTTGGACCAGCCAATACCTTTTCGATATTCGCCATTACCTCTTTTTGAGTTGGTACTGAAAAATGCATAGAAACAGATGAATTTTCCCAAGCCATATCTAAAGTAGCTGAATCAGCAGTTAAGTTCCCTATTCCTATTGTAAAAGATTCCACAGCTTTTTGCATTGCTTCTTCTTTTACATTTGTTCTCAAAACAACTTTTGATTCATCCCATGTCTCTGGATTTCCCCAATTATTTGTTGTTGAATAAAATATTACTTCCCAATTTTCAATTTTAGGAACAGTATATACCGAATATTTTCCTTTAGGCAAAGTTTTACCATCTATTACAACATCTTCACTAAAAGAAATAGTGGTGTTTTCGTTGGCTCCAGTTCTCCAAATTTTGCCAAAAGGGACTAAATTACCAAATACTGTTCTCCCTCTAGCAGCAGGTCTGCAATAAATAATCTCAACATCTGTTAACCCAACAGTTTGAAAAACAGTTGATTTCGGACTAGCTTGAGGTGTTTTTAGTTGGGCTTCGGCAAATAGTGGTGCAATCATAAAAACGAAAGCAATAAGAATCTTTTTCATACAAGTTTATTTTTATTGGTTTTAGGCAATTCACATCAATCACTTCATTTGTTTGTCAAACAAAGAAAAATTCATGTTTATTCCTGTTTTTTTTGTTTCATTATCAAATTTACAAATTCAACAAACCATTGTTGTTAATTTTTCCTTAATTCAAAATCTAATATTGAGAGACTATTTCGTAATTCAACTCATTAAAGTGATCGATTACAACATCTGCCAATGATAAATCCTGATCTTTCGAATGAAAACTATTATAGCCCACACAAAAAATATCAGCTGCTTTTGCCGCCTTTACACCGTTGGTACTGTCCTCAATTACGATACAATTTTCTTTTGGTGCTATCGATAAAGAGGCGGCATGCAAAAATATGGCAGGATGTGGTTTTGACTTCGGAAAATCTTCTCCACTTACAATATGTGAAAAATACTGATGCAAATTAAAACGTGTAAAAACCCTATTAATTGTAACCTTTGAAGCCGATGAAGCAACAATTAATTGCATCCCGTTTTGATGAAAATCTTTGATTAAATTTTCGACTCCTTCTAACAAAGTCAAATCTTCTTTACTATCAAAAGCATCATTAAAAATAGAGCGCTTTCGTTGAATTAAATCTTCAACCTCTTGTGCCAACCCAAAATGATCTTTTAATAGCTGAAAAGTGTTTCGAGTTGATAATCCTGTAAACGAAGTGTACATTTCCTCAGGCACTTCGATATTAAGTTCTCCAAATTGTTTGTAATAGGCATAACGGTGCACTAATTCAGTGTCAACAATCACACCATCCATATCAAAAATTACTGTTTGTATCATTTTTTTATTCTAAGTCTCTATAAAAGTGAGTATTATTGGGTTTGTAAATTGTTTTAAAGTTGTTTGATATTGTTTAAAGTTTGAAGTTACCTAATACAGTTTAAATCTCAAATCTTAAACTAATCTTCTTTTTTAAGCAAATGTCTAATTACAGTTTCGGCAGCATGCAAACCAAATAAACCTGGCATATAACTGTTTGTTCCGTAAAATGATTTTTTAAAGTTTGTACCGTCTGTTCTTTTTACACTTTCTTCGTCTGGTTTTTCAGTAGAGAATACAGCCTTAACTCCTCTACTCACTCCCATTTTTTTAAGACGTTTTCGAACCACTTTTGCCAATGGGCACACATCGGTTTTAGCAATATCTCTTACCATTACTTTGCTGGCAATCATTTTTCCTCCAGCTCCCATATTCGAGATTACTTTCACTCCTTTTTTCTTAGCGCCCACAATAAGATTCAGTTTTGGAGTAATACTATCAATACAGTCCAAAACATAATCATGCTCTTTGGTTGTAATTTCAAAAGCACGTTCTGGAGAAAGAAATTCTTTGATTCGAATCAAATTTAGTTCAGGATTAATATCCATTAAACGATCACCAACGATAGTCACTTTAGGCTCTCCAACTGTTGAATGTAAAGCTGGCAACTGTCTATTGATATTGGTGATATCCACAACATCTCCATCAACAATTGTCATTGTTCCTACGCCTGCTCTGGCCAAAAATTCGGCTGCAAAAGATCCAACACCTCCAAGCCCCACAACCATTACATGAGCATTTTGTAATTTTTGCAATCCTTCTTTTTTAAATAATAATTCGGCTCTTTCTGTCCACTCTGCCATATTTTTTTGTTTAAAGTTTTAATGTTTTATAGTATATTCAATTCGAAAACCCTTTTAAAATTATCATTTAGAGTGGTTTTCAAATTCTCGATAGTTGTGTCTTTATATTGAGCTGCTAATGCATAAACAGCTTCAATACTTTCGGATATAGTATCTGTTTCCAAAAAAAACCGGTTATCAGGAATGGTTTTGAAAACAGTTTCCATTTCGGGATTTTGCAATAAATATTTCCCAAACGATATATAAAATCCGTTATTGATTAATTCTTTGGCTACTTGACTATTTTTTGAAAAACCATGAATAATCATCGGTACCGTAATTTTTAATCTTTTTTTGATAGTAATTACTTCCTGAAAAGCAGCCACACAATGTATCACTACTGGCTTATTGTTTTTTTGTGCCAACATTAATTGCGTTTCAAAAACCTTTTCCTGTACTGCAATTGGAACTTCAATTCTCTTGTCCAATCCACATTCTCCAATTGCCAAACAATTATGATTCTGTAATTTATTTACAATGATTTGCAAATCATCATTCAATCTTTCTTCATTGATATACCAAGGATGAATCCCTATTGAATAATAAGGAATCGAAACGTCAAACTCGTTTGGATACTGATTTACAAGTTCCAAAATTGTTTCCTGATTCGTAAATTGATGTGTATGCAAATTAAAAAAATCCATTAGTCATGAATTTTTTTTACTCCAGCTTTGATTGCAACAGCTAAATCATTCTCCAAAGGCACTTTCGGACAAGAATACTTGAAATTATAAGCACAATAAGGGTTGTAAGACATATTAAAATCAATAACAATTGTATCTCCTTTTGGTATTCTTAAATCAATGTATTTACCTCCTATATAACTTTCTTTTCCAGTAGTTAAATCTGAAAAAGGCAAAAACAAGTAATCTTTGTATTCTTCCTTTTTAGAGAGCTCAATATTTCGGTAAATATTTAATTTCAACTGTTTTCCCTCAAATTCAAAATGAGCTTCACCATATTTTATATAAACAGGTCTTCGATCAGTAGAAGTCTTCATCTCAAAGGGTTTTTCATTTTTGGTGCGGATGAATTTTGCAACAACAAAAGCCTTTGGGTTTATGGGATAAAAATCTAACGAATTAAAATGTGCTAAGTCCTCTGCCATCAAGGGGCTGGTCTTTGCATCAGCATATTCTGCATTGAGGTCTTTTTGAAATTTTTCGACTACAGTTGCATCAAATTTTTCTTGACACCAACCAAGATTAAATACTGCCGATACAATAAAAACGAATACAACTCGCATAGAATTAAATTTTTCTGCAAAAATAGTTTAAAGTTATAAAAGCCACAAAATTTATAAGTTATATAAAAACAACCTCAAACTTTAAACAATTTTAAACTTTAAACAACCATAAACAATTTCATTAAACCCCAAAAAACTTATAGCTTTGTAACTACAAAATTTACTCATGCTTAGAACCGCTCTTCGTCGTTACATCAATAATTTCAAAGGTTTCACTCGTGAAGTCTGGATATTGGCATTAATTACTTTTATCAATAGAGCTGGAACAATGGTTCTTCCCTTTTTGTCCAAATATTTAAAAGAAGATTTGCAATTCACTTACGGCCAAGTAGGATGGATTATGGTTGCATTTGGACTAGGATCTATGTTAGGTTCTTGGATTGGAGGAAAATTGAGCGACAAAATCGGTTTCTATAAAATCATGATTTTTAGTCTTTTTACAAGCGGAATCCTTTTTGTTTTACTCCAATACATCACAACTTTTTGGGGATTATGTATAGCGATGTTTGTAATAATGGCTATTTCAGATATGTTTCGCCCAGCAATGTTTGTTTCACTCAGTCTCTATGCAAAACCCGAAAACAGAGTTAGAGCCTTGTCACTAGTTAGACTAGCTGTAAATCTTGGTTTTGCAGCAGGGCCAAGTTTAGGAGGCTTAATCATACTCGGAATCGGATATCAAGGTTTATTTTGGGTTGATGGAATCACTTGTATCGTAGCTATTTTAATCTTTTCATCTTTTATCAAAGAGAAAAAAAGACCTCTTCAGGCTGTACATGAAGCGAATAATACAAAAACACCATCGGTTTATAAAGACCAACCTTTTTGGCTATTACTCTTCATTAGCTTTGTGAGTGTCATGGTCTTTTTTCAAATATTTACAACCATTCCTTTGTATCATAATGAAAAATTTGGACTAACCGAATTTCAAACTGGAATGCTACTTTCCCTCAATGGATTAATGGTTTTCCTTTTCGAAATGCCCATTGTTAGCCGTTTGGAACGAAAAAAAACAAACAAAGTCAAAATAATTAGTTACGGCTCTTTATGCATCGCTACTGGATATTACATACTTTTATTAGATTCTTGGTCATTCATCCTAGTACTAAGCATTATATTACTCACATTTGGCGAAATATTTGCTTTTCCTTTTACAAATGCAATAGCACTTAGCCGTGCTCCAAAAGGACAAGAAGGCAATTATATGGGGCTCTATACGATGAGTTTCAGCTTAGCCCACATTGCAAGTTCCAAAACGGGACTGGATATCATTGCCCGCTTTGGCTATCAAATCAATTGGTTTATTATGGGAAGCCTCGGACTGCTCTCGCTGCTTTGTTGTATTTGGCTCAATAAAATGATACACAACGAAAAAAAATAATTACTTCTCCTTTTTCTTTGGGCGTGCCCCCGATAAAAAAATGGCTTACCTCACTGCATGTGCACAAAGCCATCTTTTTATCGGGGTCGTGCTATCCGCGCTACGATGGTAGCTTGCTCCTATCACTCACGCAGTAAAAACCGAAAAATCAAGTTTCAAAAATTAATTTCAAAATCAAACACAGACTACTGTTTTTCAGTAAATTACCAACTAAAAACACCGACTCACATTGAAATAATTTTTTCTAAAAAACTTTTAAAAACTAAAAAAATAGTTAAATAACTATATCTATAGTTTGTTAACTAAAAATATAGTTATACATTTGGCTTATAAAAAAAACAAAGAGCAAGATGCAAAAGTTAACCAACAAAGAAGAAGAAATCATGCATATTTTATGGAAGCTCAAAAAAGCATTCGTAAAAGAAATTATGGCCGAAATCACCGAAGAACAACCGCATTATAACACACTATCGACCATTGTTCGAAATCTTGAAGAAAAAGGATATGTGAGTCACAATGCTTTCGGTAACACACATCAATATTTCCCAATTATAAGTATCGAAGATTATCGAAAAGGATTTATGAATACAGCAATTGATAATTACTTCAACAGTTCGTATAAAAATATGGTATCCTTTTTTGCCAAAGAAGAAAAAATCACCGCCGATGAACTTCGAGAAATTCTAAATATGATTGAACAAAAGTAATCAGATATGGAAACACTATTCCTATATATAGCAAAATCCAGCGGACTAATAGCGTTGTTCTTTACAGCCTATTTTTTATTACTGCGAAAAGAAACTTTCTTTACAGCAAATCGTTGGTTTCTTTTAGCTGGACTATTCACATCCGTAATTTTGCCTTGGTTATTTTTCACCACTATTGTTTGGGTAGAACCGACACCTACTAATTTCGATTGGCCCAAAGTTCCAGCAACTTCTATAGAAGAAGAATCATTTAAAATCAATTGGGACTATATAATGCTCGGTATTTACAGTATAGGTTTTTTGATATTTATCATAAAATTTGCCCTAGATTTTTATAGTCTAAACTCTGTACTTAAAGACAAAAAGGGAAAACGACAAGCCGATTTTAGATTCATTGATACTAATGAAAATATTGCTCCTTTCTCCTATTTCAATACCATAGTTTATAACTCTTCCTTATATAGCACATCTGAAATGCAAAGTATTTTGGAACATGAAAAAGTACACAGCGAACAATACCATACAATAGACGTCTTAATCACACGTGTATTTTGCATATTATTTTGGTTCAATCCATTCATTTGGTTATATCAAAAAGCTATTTTACAAAATCTAGAATTCATCGCCGATAGCGAAGCCTTAAAAAATATATCTGATAAAAAGGCCTATCAACTTACGCTTTTAAAAATTACAACACATGAAAATTGTGCTGTTATTACCAATCATTTTTATCAATCATTAATCAAAAAACGAATCGTTATGTTAAACAAAAATCAATCAAAAAAATCAAATTCCTGGAAATACCTATTGGTAATTCCTGTTTTAGTTGCTTTTGTCTTTTTATTTCAAATAGAAGTCATTGCAAAAGAAAAAAATCATCCACTATCAACAGAAAAATCAATTACAATTTCTAAATCAAAAGATATTGATGTATATCAAATCAACAAAAACACTAGCGAAGCAGAACTCGAAGAAACCATGAATGCCATTAAAAGCCAATACGGAATCGAAGTTCGTTTTTCTGGAACCAAAAGAAATTCTAATAACGAATTGACCGCTATAACTGTTAAAATAAAAAAAGACAATGAATTGTCTCAAAAAAGAGCTATCAAAAGTTCGAACACCATTCAGTCATTTGCAATTGTCATCAAAAAAGATTCTGATGGAAATACTACTGTTGAATTTACTGAAAACAACAGACCAAATCATAGAAAAGAAATCATTATCTCGAATGACTCAGCTCCAAACATCAATATATCAGACGAAACAAAAGTTTTTATTGATGATAAAGAATCGGATAAAACCGAAATGAAAAAATTAGATCCTAAAGAAATAGCTAGTATAAATGTTATCAAAAACGACGACAATAAAGAAATTAGAATTTTCACAAACAAACACGTTAAAATTCTTAACGAAAATGAAATCTATATTAACGATAAAAAAGTAGATGCAAATGATTTAAACGTTATAAATCAACACAATATAGAATCGGTTGATGTTAATAAAGAAGGTAAAACCATTCGAATCATAACCCGAAACGGAAATTATAATACTCAAAATTTACCTGCAGCTCCAGTACACCCAGTACCTCCAGTTAAAACATTTAAAACACCAAAACATCCTGTTTGGCCAAAAGCACCAACTCCACCAAGAGGAGGTCCAAACGGAGATCCAAAAGCCTGGAAAGAATTTGAAAAAAGGATGGATGAATTTGAAGCCAAAATGGAAAAACTCCAACCACAAATAGAAGTTTTCGACAAGCAAATGGCTGACTTTGATAAACAAATGGAAGAATACTCAAAACAAATGGAAGAGTATTCCAAACAGATGGAAGAGTATGGAAAACACTTAGAAGAATCCAGAAAATAAAAGAGTTTAAAATACAAAAAGACAGTCTGTAGCCAGATTGTCTTTTTTTATATATTTGAAAAAAAATTAAATCATGTTCAAAATTTTAGCCAAAATCAACAAAATAGTTTTACCAAGCTTTACCAAACAGGGACTAGATGTCACCAAAGCCAAAAAGTGGCAATTGGCTATTTTAGCATATCGCTATTATGTTACTTCGAGAGCACTTTAATCTGATTCCAAATTACCACACACGATTAGAACAACAAAAAAGTATTCCGCTTGTTCTTTTTTTAACATTTTCACAAAAGACCTAGTAATCCCAACACACCATCCTATTTTTTAACAAAATTATTTTTCCTCTAAAAGCATTGATAATCACTGATCTATTTTTTAAAATGTTTTTTTTTACATTTTTATACCAATAGATGCTTGCAGAATACATATTTATTCCTATATTTGCACCCGCAAACAAGATAACACTTGTTATACAAAAAAAGGCCTCGTGGCGCAACTGAATAGCGCATCTGATTACGGCTCAGAAGGTTACAGGTTTGAATCCTGTCGAGGTCACAACATAAGACATACAATGAGTCTTCAAAGACAAGAAAACCTCGGTAATCCCGAGGTTTTTTTATTTTTAATAATTACCTAATATTGCCATTTAATACCATTTGTATTACCCCTATTGTTACCCCCTTTACATTTATCTACAAATTAAAAGTTTAGCAAAAATGTAGCCTCAATTAATATACAAAAACAAGATTTTATAATTCATTTGTAAAGTTGTAAATAATTCAACTTTTTTAACACCATCTAAAATCCATTACATTTTATTCATTCTTATTTAAAATATTTAATTCTTTCACCCTGCTATCATTATCATTAATTGGTGGATAAATTGCCAAACTCATTTCCAAATACAAAATTCTTTTCCCTTTGTTATTAAACGGAAATCTAACTGTATCATTTACCTTAATATTTTTACATTTATTTAAAAAAGGTAAAAAAACATCTATACTATTAAAATTTAAAATGTTTTCTTCTTCAATAATTTCTACCATTATTTTCAATAAAGAATCATACCCTGTTTTAAACCATCAAACCCTTGTTCAAGATAACTTTGGTACCATTTGTAAAACGTACTGCGAGAAATTCCATATTCTTCCAGGGTGCGTTTTACTCCTAATTCACTGCGTGTAACTTGCTGAATTATCTCGTGTTTTTCAGTAGCAGTTAATCTCATATAACGTTTGAATTTCTGTGCTAATCGATCATATCCAAACTTTTTTTTACAATATCGTAGCGTAAAACTAAGTCGGCAACCATTTCTTTTAACCGAGCGTTTTCTCTCTTTAATTCAATAACTTCATCACTGGTGGCTTCACGAGTTACATCGCCAGATAAGCGCTTTTTACCTGCTTCAAGGAATTCTTTATTCCATTTGTAAAATTGAGATTGGTTAATGCTGTGTTTTCTACATAACTCAGCTATAGAAATTTCGGCACGTAATGCTTCCATAACTATTAAAATCTTTTGTTCTGCAGTGAAAATACGACGTGTATTGTTACGAATGTCTTTCACAAAAGATTCTGCGGATTTTTTCTTTGGTGTTCCCATAATTAAAATTACATTTTTTTTGAAAACACTATCTTAAATTATATAACTAAAATGTCCACTTTTTGCTGACGATTTACAATATTGCTCAGCATTCCAGAAAAAAGAATCAGGTCTTCATATGAGCCCAGAATTTATCGTTCTACACCGCATTGAAGTTTCTTTGAAACTTTTGCAATATGTCCCGGTGCCGAATTAGAGCATTCGGTAATGGCTGCACCGTATCCTTGATTTTTTCCCACGTTTTTTACAGCCGGAAACTTTTTCCATTTTATCTGTTAGCTTTTGAAAGCGGTCTTCCCGCAGACATCCACGACGGAAATCCAAAGGATCTTTTGCTGCTTCATGTAAAAGTTAGTAAGAAAATGGGTTTCAAATTTAACACTTTTAACATTAATTTTAATTATTAGTAAATTTATATAATTATATTTGTTTCATATTTTTACTTTTCATGAAAAGACTTCACATCATATTAATTGTTACCTTAGGCCTCTTTTTGATGCCGATGGCAAGTTTTGCATGTGGAAATCTTTCTAAGGAAGTTTCCTGCAAAAAGGAAGCTAATGCAGCCCATCATGATGACTGTTCAGAAAACAGCTGTCATTCAAAAAAGGGAAATCATGAAGGCTGTGGCGGAAAATGCGGGCATCGCACTTGCGGCTGCGTTTCAGTTTGCAGCGGGGGAATTGTTTTTTTAACCTACCCGGAATTCAAAAATACTTCTATCTGCCTTTTTTCTGAAAAACAGACATTCTATAATTCAGAAACATCGATTTTATCGGGTTTCTACTCTATCTGGCTTATCCCTAAAATAAGCTAAATACCTTTTTTGACAGCCATAAGTGTGTCAAAAAAGGAAGCCTATCTGCCTCATTTTTTTAATTTTTCGCTTTTGTAGAATATTGTTCTATACGCCTTGTATGCACAATTATTTCTCAAAAGCATCATTTTCACTATCAAATACATTTTAAAATGAAATCAATTCAAAAAGGATTGATGGCAATTGCTCTATTGCTGTCAGTCATAGTGTTTGGCGCACCTGTAAAAAATGCAAAAACTGTAAATGCTAAAATTTACGGTAATTGTCTAATGTGCAAGACTGCTATTGAAAAAGCAGGAAACATCAAAAATATCGTTTCGGTAAACTGGGACCAAAACACCAAAATAGCGGCCATTACCTACGATGAGAAGAAAACAAATCAGGACGAGGTCCTAAAACGAATTGCCTTAGCCGGATATGACAGCGACCAGTTCTTAGCTCCTGCCGACGCCTATGCAAAACTTCCGCAATGCTGCCAGTATGAAAGAACAAATATGACGGCCCCAATAAAGAAATTGGATATGGACAAAATGGATCATTCGCAGCATGCAGCCGCAATTCCTTCTGATGCACAAGAGAACAGTCCTTTTAAAGCAATTTTCGACAGCTATTTTGATCTAAAAGATGCTTTAGTGAAAACGGATGCTAAAACTGCCAGCGTGAAATCCAAAGAGCTTCTTGCTGCGGTCAATGCTGTTAAAATGGATAACCTAAAGCCAAAAGAACACACTGCATGGATGAATGTAATGAAAAGTCTGGCTGCAGATGCAAAAAACATTTCCGAAAGCCAGGATATCAAAAAACAAAGAGAATCCTTTAAAAGCCTATCCAAAAACACTTACGATCTTATAAAAACTACCGATCAGCCACAGCCGGTTTATCACAACCACTGCCCAATGGTTGATGCAAATTGGCTGAGCAAAGAAAGCGGGATCAGAAATCCGTATTACGGTTCGCAGATGCTTAGCTGCGGTTCGACAATAGAAACAATCAAATAAGGCTATCTAACAAAAAGTGTTGGACAGAATGATATTTTGTAAATAATAAAACTAAAAAAATGAAAAAATTAATTATCTCGACAATTGTAATGGCAGCTGTACTTACAGCATGCAATTCAAAAAACAAAGAAGTCACAGCTCCCGATGCTGCTGCTGTAACCCAGAATGACACGGAATTGTACGCCTGTTCTATGCATCCTGAAATTACGGGAAAAAAAGGAGACAAATGTTCCAAATGCGGAATGGAATTAACAGAGCCTGTAAAACAAACTACTCAAAAAGGTGCAGAAATAAAAACTAGCCAAGCCAGTGCACCATTTTCTGCAGATGAAATTGTAAACAATTACCTGGCGCTTAAAAATGCATTAACAAAAGATGACACAAAAGGAGCAGCAGATGCCGGAAAAGCACTGCATGCAGCCTTTAACAAGGTAAATCCAGATTTAATAGATGCTAAAATAAAAGCAGATTATCTCGATATTGCAGATGACGCCAAAGAACATGCCGAACATATCGGGGCCAATGGCGGTAATATCGAACACCAAAGAGAGCATTTCGCCCTGTTGAGTAAAGACATGAATGATGTGATCATGGTTTTCGGAACTTCAAAAACATTATATCAGGACTATTGCCCAATGTATGACGGCGGGAAAGGGGCCATCTGGGTCAGTGAGACAAAAGAGATAAAAAACCCATATTATGGTTCTAAGATGCTTACCTGCGGTTCAATGAAAAAGCAATTGTAAAATGAAGCGGTTCACCAGAAAGATTCTTTTTACTGGGTTAATTATTTTTCTACTGATGCAATTGTATCAGCCTGCCCGAAATTCCGATTACGGGCAGGTTTTACCAATTCACATTTCAAAAGTATATCCCATTCCCAAAAATGTACAAGCGATTCTTGAAACCTCCTGTTATGATTGCCACAGCGACAACACACAATATCCATGGTACTCCTACATCCAGCCAGCGCGTACCCTTATGGAAGGACACATAAAAGAAGGAAAAGAAAATTTGAATTTCAGCCAATGGGGAAACTATTCCAAAAGAAAGCAGCAGAATAAATTAGACCGGATTTCAAAGCAGATAAAAGCAAACGAGATGCCATTGCCTTCTTACACATTAATCCATAAAAATGCAGTATTGACAGCTGTTCAAAAAGAGCAGCTTATAAGCTGGATTGAAAAAGTAAATGATAGTCTTTCTAAAATAAATTAAACCTATGGTACACAAATTAATAGAATGGTCCCTGCGTAACCGGTTCATCATATTACTATTATCCGCAGGAATATTTGTTTGGGGTATTATCTCTATTCAAAAAAATCCCATCGATGCTATACCCGACTTATCTGAAAATCAGGTAATCGTTTTTACAGAATGGATGGGACGTGCTCCACAGCTCGTTGAAGACCAGATCACCTACCCCTTGGTAACAAACCTTCAGGGATTGCCTCAAATTAAATATGTAAGGGCAGCTTCCATGTTTGGCATGAGTTTTATCTATGTCATTTTTGAGGATGATGTCGATGTATACTGGGCAAGATCAAGAGTGCTGGAAAGGCTCAGTACTATTAGCAGCACCCTGCCCAAAGGAGTTGCCCCACAGTTGGGGCCTGACGGAACCGGGGTTGGTCATATACTATGGTATACCCTTGATGCTCCAGGTATTGATCTGGGAGAACAAAGGGCCCTGCAGGACTGGTACGTGAAGTTTGCTCTGCAGAATGTTCCGGGAGTAAGTGAAATTGCCTCTTTTGGAGGATTCCAGAAAGAATATCAGGTTACACTTGATCCAAACAAACTGCTGTATTACAAGCTGTCTGTCCCGGAGGTCATAGGCGCCGTGCGTGCCAATAACAATGAAAGCGGCGGAAGAAAATTCGACATGAGTGATATCGGCTACATCATTAAGACATCCGGTTATCTTAAATCCATTAAGGAGATCGAGGATATCCCGCTGAAAAACCAGAATGGCATTCCTGTAAAAGTAAGCGATATAGGAACTGTCCAGATGAGCGGGGAAACCCGATTAGGCATCTTTGACCATAATGGCACAGGTGAAGCCGTTGGAGGTATAGTGGTTATGCGTTACGGTGAAAACGCAGATGCCGTTATTGATAATGTCAAAGAAAAGATGAAGGAAGTTGCCAAAGGGCTACCCAAAGGAGTAAAATTCAACATTGTATACGATCGGGGGCATCTGATAAAAGAATCTATTGATTCGGTTAAACGAACTTTGATTGAAGAGATGCTCGTAGTATCCCTTATCGTTATTATTTTTCTTTTTCACTGGCGCAGTGCGTTAAGTATTATCATCCAGATCCCAATTACAATTGCAGCAAGTTTCATACTGCTTAATGCTTTTGGTATCTCATCCAATATAATGTCATTAACGGGTATTGCTTTGGCTATTGGTGTTATTGTCGATAATGGAATTATAATGAGCGAGAATGCTTATCAGCATCTATCACAGCGTTACGCCCAATGGCAGTCCGAACAAAAAAATGAAACAAACCGAGATGAAAAGAATTAAAAATATATTTCGCAAAAAGCCACAGTGGATATCCGAAGAGGAAAGAATACAAATAATTGAGAAAAGCAGCAAGCAGGTTTCTCGCGGCGTATTCTTTGCCACTGTTATTATAATCACTTCTTTCCTGCCTGTATTTATGCTTAGCGGTCAGGAAGGGAAATTATTCCATCCCCTGGCCTACACAAAAACCTTCATATTGGTTGTGGATGCACTGCTTGTACTTACGCTGGCACCGGTACTGATTTCTTTTTTTATGAAAGGAAAATTCAGGCCTACCGATTCCCATCCCGTTAATCGTTTTCTTGAAAAAGGATATGAGCCCATTATAAGATGGGTTCTCAAATGGAGAAAAACAACCCTGACGGTTAACATCTTGGCTTTGTTGATTTCCATTCCATTGTTGATGCGCCTTGGAACAGAGTTCGTCCCGCCCCTTGATGAGCAGAGCATCTTGTTTATGCCTGTCACGCTGCCTGATATCTCGAATGGAGAAATTAAGCGCATCTTGCAGGTACAGGATAAAATAATAAAATCGGTTCCTGAAGTAGAAAGCGTACTGGGAAAAGCCGGAAGGGCAAACACAGCTACGGATAATTCCCCAATGAGCATGATTGAGACCATAATATTGCTCAAACCAAAATCACAGTGGCGTGAAGGAATTGATAAAAAAGATATTATTAAGGAGCTTGATACCAAACTTCAGATTCCGGGCGTAGTAAACGGCTGGACACAGCCAATTATCAACCGTATCAACATGCTTGCAACAGGTATTCGTACCGACGTGGGAATTAAGGTCTATGGACAAAACCTCGACACCATTGCACGTGTATCTGAGAAAGTAAAAATGGCATTAGAGGGAACGCCAGGGGTTTCCGACTTATTTGTGGATCCTATAACCGGCGGCAAATATCTAGATGTAAATGTCAATCGCCCGGAACTGGCCCGGTATGGATTAACCGTGGATGATGTAAACCAAACCGTGGAATTTGCTTTAGGCGGTGCATCTATTGGCAATACAGTTGAAGGGCGAAGACGTTTCTCAATCAGTGTGCGTATGGCTCAGGACTATAGAAACAGTGTGGAACGCATCAAACGTATCCCCTTGCAGTCCCCAACCTTTGGAGAGGTTCCCCTTTCTGCTGTTGCTGATATTAAGTTTGTAGACGGCCCTCCTATGATCAGTTCAGAAAATGCGCTCCTGCGCGGGGCCGTTATGTTCAATATCCGCGACCGTGATATGGGAGGAACTGTTCAGGAAGCCATGAAAAAATTAGAAAATGCCAAAGAAATACTCCCACAAGGGTACTTTATAGAATGGAGCGGACAATATGAAAACCTGATCAGCGGAGAAAAGACCCTTAAAATCATTGCCCCAATCGTATTGCTTGTTATTTTCTTCTCTCTCTATTTTGCTTTTAACTCTCTCAGAGAAGCCTTCCTGAGCCTTATAACAGTGCCTTTTGCTTTAATTGGAGGTGCCTATATAATCTTTTTCTGGGATGTCAATCTATCAGTGGCTGTAGCAGTTGGATTTATTGCCCTGTTCGGAATTGCTGTCGAAACCGGAATAGTGATGGTCATTTATCTCAATGATGCAATGGAGCAGCTCATCAGGGCCAAAGGAAATTCAAGTGAAACAATCACAAAAGAGGATCTCAGGGAATATGTGGTGCATGGCGCCGCAAAACGGCTTCGTCCAAAACTAATGACAGTCTGCGTTTCATTATTTGGACTGGTTCCCGTCCTATGGTCTAATGGCGTTGGAATGGATGTAATGAAGCCAATTGTATTGCCTATGATTGGCGGGGTATTTACCTCTGCCGTACATATCTTATTAGTAACCCCGCTTATTTTCCTAATGTCTAAAGAATATGAATTACGAAAATATGGAAAACTTGAAGTACATGATGTCAAACATTAAAATACTGGCAGTACTATTGCTTTTGCTGCCATTACAGCTATTGAGCCAGACCAAACAGGTCTTGTCTCTTGATACGATCCTTCAGAGGATTGATAAAAAAAACGTGCTGCTGCAGAGTTATAACTTAAAGGCAGAAGGGTTCAAATACAGCGCCGATGCCGCTACGGCATGGATGGCGCCAATGGTGGGTGTCGGGACATTTATGACGCCCTATCCTTTTCAGGAAGTTATGGATGACCGCGACAAAGGATCTTTAATGTTCAGAGTTGAACAGGATATCCCAAATTTCGGAAAATTAAACAAAAAGAAAAAATTCATCCAGTCCCAGGGAAATATTGAGAATGCTACCCGTGCTGTTACCCTTAACGATTATAAGGCGAAAGCCAAACAGCTCTACTACAGCTGGATGGTGGCCGAACAGCGCATCAAAGTCTTGGATCGGAACGAAAAAATTATGATTACCATGAAGAAAATTGAGGAAGTAAGGTATCCCTACAATCAGTCTCAATTGGGCAATGTGTATAAGATTGATGCCCGGCTCGAAGAAAATAAAAATATGATCCGCATGCAGGAAGGTGAAATAGCCAAAGCAAGGGCCTGGCTTAACAGTTTGATGAACCAGCCCGGGAATGCCGATTTTTCGATAGACACAACCGCTGTTCCGGTCTTTAATCCCGCTCTTCACGATACCACAAGCATAGCTGCCGCACGCGGAGACATCAAAAAAATGAATGCCGGAATTGAATCAATGCAATTGAGCATAGAGGCAATGAAAGCTGAAAAAAATCCTTCTTTCAAATTTCAGTTTGACCATATGAATTCATTTGATAAAATGATGCCTAAAGCCTATTCTGCAATGGCGATGGTGTCCATTCCAATTGCTCCGTGGTCATCAAAAATGTATAAATCAGATGTCAAGGCAATGCAGTATAATGTACAGGCAATGCAGAAAGAGAAATCTGCCATGCTGCAGGAAACCCAGGGGATGCTGTATGGCATGCAATATGAAATACTGACCATGCAAAAAAAGATTCAGGGCCTCGAAACAAAAATAATCCCTTCTATGCAAAAATCCTTGGATGTAAACTTTCTGAACTATCAGGAAAACAAACTGCAGATTCCTGTAGTAATTGATTCCTGGGAAGCTTTAAATATGCTGCAGAATAACTTATTGGATGAAAAATTAAAACTATATCAAATGATTGTCGATTATGAAAAAGAACTATATCGCTAAGTTGGCAGCATTGTCATTGGTTTCTATATTAGTATTGACAGCCTGTAACAATAAAACCGAGCATAACAGTAAGCCAGTGCATCAGCATAGTGCAAATCAGAAATATACTTGTCCAATGCATCCCGAGGTTATTCTGGATAAGCCAGGCAGCTGCCCGATATGCGGTATGGAATTGGTTCCAAGACATACCCCTGGTACGGAAACAGCTATAGACAGCAGCCTGAAACACCTTATAAAACCAGTCAATGAACAGGTCGTTTCTAATATATCTGTCATAAAACCTGAGAAAGGGACTAAAATAATCTCCATGCAGGTACAAGGAATTATTACCTACGACAGCCGCGGCCAGACCAGTATTTCCAGCAGGGTAAGCGGGAGGATCGAACGCCTGCTGATTAAGTACAATTATCAGCCCGTAAAAAAAGGACAGTTGATCATGGAAATCTATTCACCTGATCTGGCTGCCGCGCAAAGAGAATTGTTGTTTATTTATCAATCTGACCCCCACAATCCAATGCTTCAAAAAGCAAAAGAAAGGCTGTCTTTGTTAGGCATGCAGCAAAAACAGATCCAACAGGTATTAAAAACAGCTAAAATTTCCTATCGCATCCCGGTTTACAGTAACGCCTCCGGATACATCTTGGACAACAGTGCAGCGGCAAACGCGTCTGCAGCAGCTCCGGCGGCTTCTTCTCAAAGCGCCGCGTCAGATGATGGTATGGGCGCAATGGGTTCAAGTGGCAATGCAGCGTCAGCCAGCAGTGCATCTTCCCCTGCAGCACCAGCTGTTATCCTGAGAGAAGGGCAATATATTGGTGCGGGACAATCCCTTTTTACAATTTATACCAACAAAAACCTTATCGCCGAATTTGCTTTTGATCCATCGGTGGCATCCCGGGTTAAAAAAGGACAAAAATTGGTGTTTTATGAACCGTCAGATAAGCAAACCGTGTATAGCGGCACCATCGGACTTATTCAGCCCGTCTTTAAAGAGGGAGGCAACTTTACCATAGCACGTATTTATTTGCAGGATAACAAATTTCAGACCGGCAAATTAGTTACTGCTGCCATTCCAATTGTCAGTAAAGGCTGGTGGCTTCCGCAAAGTGCCGTTCTTAATTTGGGAAATAAGTCCATTGTTTTCAAAAAAGAGCAGGACGTGTTTGTTCCCCGAGAAGTTAAAACGAAAAACAATGCTGATGGAATGGTGCTAATCGATCAAGACATAAGTGATTGGGATATTGCCAGTAATGCTGCCTACATGATAGACAGTGAGAGTTTTATCAAGACAGTTTCAGAACATAAATAAAAAAATAGGCTATGAACAATAAAATATTAATTCGTACTATTTTGCTCATTGCAATGGTTTTTCCGCTTCTATTTGCAGCGTGTGCCCAAAAAGAAGAAAAAAAGGTCAGTCAGCAAAAAGCTCAAACTTATACCTGTCCCATGCATCCGCAAATTGTAAAAGATGGCCCCGGCTCATGCCCGATCTGTGGCATGGATTTAGTGCCCTTCGAAAAAAACAACGCACAGGACTTTCTAACCTTGGGTCCCAGCCAGCAGGCATTAGCCAATCTCACTACAATAACTGCCAGGGAAAATGAATTTTCAAATTCTTCCCGTCTCAACGGACGTCTGGTTACTGACCCCGAGCAGACCATTTACATCTCAAGTCGTGTCGAAGGAAGGATTGTAGAGTTGTATATAAAAGAAACCGGGGTTCCGATTCGAAAAGGCCAGCCCTTATACAGAATATATTCAGAGCAGCTTTCAGCCCTTCAGCAGGAGTACCTCCTTGCCACAGCACAGGCTGCAAGCTTTTCTGAGGACAGACGTTTTGCCCAGATAAAAAATGCTGCAAAACAAAAACTGCTCTTGTATGGGCAGTCTGAAGCGCAGCTTAATGAATTGTTCAAAAAACAAAAAGCATCACCCTATGTTGTTTACTACGCTCCAGATTCAGGAATAGTGGCAGAAATATCCATAACAGAAGGCCAATATGTTACGGAAGGAGCTTCCATTATGAAACTGGAAGATTACAATCGCCTATGGGTCGAAGCTGATGTCTATCCCGCAGATGCTGGTAAAATTAAAGCAGGCCGAAAAGTGAAAGTCATAGTTCCAGGTTATGAAGATCAGCCCCAAACGATGACGGTCGACTTTATAAATCCTGCCCTGCAGGCAAGCAAACAGACAATACAGCTGCGCGGTACCATCGCCAATTCAAATAACCAATGGCAGGCAGGTCAGCAGGCGATTGTTTTGCTTCCTTCCTCAGAGCAAAAAATGAAGCTGACCCTGCCTGTTGATGCGGTAATCAGAGACGGCAGCGGCACACATGTCTGGATTGAAATCGAAAAAGGCAAATATCAGCCTAGAATGGTTACCATTGGTTCAGAAACCTTCAGTGAAGTCGAAATTACCAGCGGCTTAAAAAAAGGAGATATCGTCGTTGCATCCGGTGCCTATCTCCTTTACAGTGAATTTATATTAAAAAAAGGCAAGAACCCCATGTCAGGAATGAAAATGTAATAATCAATCACACAGACAATGAAAAAATTAATAAAAATCGGAATTCCAATATCAATAATCTTCTTACTTACTGCCTGCGGCAACAGTGAAAACAAAAAGAAAGAGGTTCCGCCTGAAAACAAAACTTCTGTAGTAATTCCAAAGGAATCCATAGTGAAGATAAATGACGATATTTTAAACGCCATATACAGCCATTATGTCCATTTAACAGCAGCCCTTGCCAAAGATAATGTCGCGGAAGCAAAACTGGCGGCCAATGCAATTGAGGCGGGAGCACTGGAAATCCGCAGCAGCAGCAATCTTGCAGCAGATGCAGCAGCAATCGTTTCAGCTCCAGATATCGATAAGCAGCGAGCTGCTTATTCTGATCTAAGTAATGAACTGGTCAGCCTGCTGAAAAAAACAGGAATGGCTGACGCTGAGCTATACGTGGAATACTGTCCAATGGCTTTCGGCAACAAAGGAGCAGTATGGATCAGTTCTACCAAGGAAGTACGAAATCCCTACTTTGGAGAAAAAATGCTCAAGTGCGGCGAGGTTAAAGAAATAATTAAATAATCAGAATCTAAGATTATTTTTTAGTGTTAAACAATTGGTTCAAAATAGGTTCAAAAAAATAACGCATCAAAACTGTAAAAAATAACCTTATGACACACACCTATACAATTTCGGGGATGACTTGCGATGGATGTCGTACAAAAGTAGAAAAAACGCTAAATGCCGTAGAGGGAATAAAGGCAAAAGTCACTTTAGATCCTCCATTAGCAACCATAACAATGGAAAAACATATTGCTGTCCAAGAGCTCCAGGAAGCATTGACTGCGGTTGGAAAGTACACCATTGAAATGGCTCATGTGCCCCATTCGGATGAAAAAAAAGCGGAAAAGTCATGCTGTAGCACTGCTAAGGATGATACCCGCAAAGATGATCATAAAACGACAGCCGTTGCACATAATCATGCGGGTGGTAAATACTATTGCCCGATGCATTGTGAAGGAGATAAAATGTATGATAAAGCAGGAGATTGTCCTGTATGTGGAATGCATTTGGTGCAAGAACCAGCTGCTGCCCAGGTTCAGCAGTATACATGTCCAATGCATCCGGAAGTTATAGCCGATTCGCCGGGTTCATGCCCTATTTGCGGGATGGATCTGGTGCCGCTGCAGCCAAGTGAAAGCCAAGACCAGAGAATTTACAAGGATTTGGTTAAGAAAATGAAAATAGCGGTAGTATTTACTGTTCCCATTTTTGCCATCGCAATGATAGAAATGGTGCACAACAATCCTTTACTTCAACTAATGGATGCCTCTAAATGGAACTGGGTACAACTTGTTTTGTCTCTTCCTGTGGTTTTTTATGCCTGCAGGATATTTTTTGTGCGAGCATGGAAATCAATAATTACTTGGAATCTCAATATGTTTACCCTTATCGGTATTGGTACAGGAGTGGCATTTATATTTAGTTTGGCCGGTATTTTTTTTCCAGATATTTTTCCAAGCGAATTCAAGACCGAACACGGAACGGTGCTTCTATACTTCGAGGCTACAACAGTTATTCTAACTTTGGTTTTGTTAGGACAGTTACTTGAAGCCAGGGCGCACAGCCAAACCAGTGGTGCTATAAAAGAATTATTAAAACTGGCTCCTACCCAAGCTACCTTGGTAATTGATGGCCGCGATCAGGTAATCTCAATCCACGATATCAAAAAAGGTGATTTATTACGCGTCAAACCCGGCGACAAAATTCCTGTCGATGGGAAGATAAATGATGGTGAAAGTACAATAGACGAATCGATGATTACCGGCGAACCAATTCCTGTGGATAAAAAAATGGGAGATATGGTATCATCAGGAACTATCAATGGGAACAAATCATTTGTTATGATTGCAGAAAAAGTAGGTTCGGAAACCCTTCTTTCACAAATTATACAAATGGTCAATAATGCAAGCCGTTCCAAAGCGCCAATTCAGAAACTAGCAGACAGTATCGCTAAATATTTTGTACCGATTGTTGTTATAATTTCTCTTCTTACTTTTTTCATCTGGACAAAATTTGGTCCGGAACCGGCAATGGTTTACGGCTTTATCAACGCTATTGCAGTATTGATAATTGCCTGCCCTTGTGCATTAGGTTTAGCAACACCCATGTCAGTAATGGTAGGGGTTGGTAAAGGAGCACAATCGGGAATTCTGATAAAAAATGCCGAAGCTTTGGAAAAAATGAACAAAGTAAATGTTCTGATTACCGATAAAACAGGAACAATTACCCAAGGCAAACCTTCGGTAGAAAAAATTGTAGCGCTGCAATATTCAGAAGATGAACTGCTGCAATACATAGCGTCTTTAAATCAGTACAGCGAGCATCCTCTGGCGCAAGCCGTAGTGAAATTTGCAAAAGCGAAAAATGTTCCTTTGACAAAAGTCGATGATTTTGAAAACATCGCAGGAAAAGGCGTTATTGGGACTGCTAACGGTAAAAAGACCGCATTAGGAAATAAAAAATTAATGCAGCACGCAGGCGTCACTGTTTCTGCTGACATAGAAGAGAAAATTATTGCCGAACAAAAATTAGGAAAGACAGTTTCTTACATCGCCTTGGATAAAAACGCAGTGGGATTTGTAACGATAACCGATGCCATAAAAGTAACCAGTGCCGCTGCCATAAAAGAATTAATGCGTCAGGGAGTTGAAGTAATCATGCTTACCGGAGATAATATAAATACTGCCAAGGCTGTTGCCGAAGAGCTTCATTTGACTTCTTTTCAAGCAGGCTGCTTACCGGAGGATAAATTAAAAGTAATCGAGAAATTGCAAGCTGAAGGAAAAATTGTTGCTATGGCAGGAGACGGTATAAATGATGCGCCTGCTTTGGCACAATCAGATATCGGAATTGCGATGGGAACAGGAACAGATGCTGCCATAGAAAGTGCCAGGATTACTTTGGTAAAAGGGGATTTGCAAGGAATTGTCAAAGCAAAAAACCTGAGCCACGCTGTAATGAGCAACATCAGACAAAATCTATTCTTTGCTTTTATATACAACGTATTAGGGGTTCCCGTTGCAGCTGGAGTTTTATATCCGTTTTTCGGAATATTGCTTTCGCCCATGATTGCCGCCCTGGCCATGAGTTTCAGTTCTGTTTCAGTAATTGTCAATGCCTTGCGTTTAAGAAGTTTAAAACTCTAAATAACATATAATTTAGCATACAAATGACCAATCTGGCACAAATTATTGAGCAGTATAAAAATGACAGCGAAAGTGTCTATAATACCTGGTTTATAGATAACGACCAAAGATTAAAGGCTTTTCGTACTATCAGACGCGGTGTCTTACAAGTTATTGAAGATATTAAAAACCAAACCTTCCCCAACGATTTCAAAGGAAGCAGTTTGGAATTTGTTCTGAGCTGCATTGCAGAACAGAAACAAATTTTTGTAGGCGTTTCCCATCCGTTTTATTGGAAACCCAAATTGCGCATACCTGACATCTATGAAAATCAAAACAATAAATCAGCTTTTGGTCAGTTCCTTGAAAACTGCATCAATGCAAAATCTGAGGAACAGGTGCTGAAGGAAATTGTAAAACTTGATCAATTAAAAATTAAGGGCCTAGGGCCGGCAGTAGCCAGTATTTTGTATTTCATGCACCCAACCTGGTTCCCTCCGTTTAACACTGCCATTGTCAACGGGTTTAATTTTCTTTTTAAAGACAAAAAAAAATTAGGCAGCTGGACCGAATATTTAAAAATAAGAGAAACTGTTATCCAGACTAATCTCCTGCATAAATCACAGCTTTCAAATGACCTTGGCGCCATTGCTGGATTGTGTTTTGAAATTGGGACCCAGAAAATGCTAATCGGCAGCGATGAATATCTGAGCGAGGCGGAACGTTCAAGGTTCGAGAAAAACATTCACAAGCGGCAAAAAGAAATACTCGAAGAAAGGCTCGAAGAAAATCTTCACAGCGAAATGCAATATCACCTATTAAAAATTGGCATTTCTCTTGGTTTTGATGTTACACCGGCAAATAATGATAAAAGTAAATCATTTAATGGCCAAAATTTTTCTTTTATATCACTAGCGAAATTCCCTGAGCTGCCCACCGATAAAGACACTCAAAACACTATCAGGCTTATTGATGTACTCTGGTTCGAGAAAGGCACAAACAAAATCATAGGCGCCTTTGAAGTAGAAAAAAGCACCAGTATCTATTCCGGCATACTGCGCCTGTCTGATCTTTATTTCAGTATTTCCAGCGGACAGGAAGTTTTTTACATAATTATACCCAATAACCGCGAAAAAGATGTGATACTCCAACTAAATAGACCCGCCATAAAAAACTCAAGAATGAACATAAAGTATATTCTTTTTTCCGAATTAAGAGCCAATTGTGATGCTATATGCAAATTTGGCAGCGACCATTCGATAATGGAAAAAATAGCCAAATCAATTTAAAATTAAAAATTAAAAATTCTATGAAAAAAATAATTCTAATAAGCTTTATTCTCCTGCAATCATTATCTCTTTCTGCACAGGAAAAAGTTCAAATTAAACTCCCTCCCGCAAGTCCGTCAGCCTCTTTTCAACAAGAGATCGGAAGCTCAACAGTCAAAATGGCTTACAGCAGACCTTTTGTCAGAGGGCGGAAAATATTTGGTGAACTGGTGCCCTTTGGCAAACTCTGGCGCACAGGTGCCAGCGATTGTACAACAATAAGCACTAATGAAGATATCACTTTTGGAGATACTATTTTAAAAGCTGGTACCTATTCTATATTCTCAATTCCATCAGAAAATCAGTGGACCATCATTATAAATACTGATACTGCCTTGCACGGGGATACAGGCTATGATGAAAAAAAGGACATCATGCGTTTTGTAGTTCCTGCAGAAAAAACGGATAACTTCTATGAGACATTTACTATAGAACTAAATGACATCAACAGCAAAGGCGAAGGTTTCCTGAAGATAGCATGGGAAAATACCCTGGTTAAAATTCCAATCAAAAGCAAAGCTGACCAAGAAATACTAGCCTTGATAGATAAGCATCTCGTTAGGGAGAAAAGTCAAAATGCCGGTTTGTTGTTTCAGGCAGCAAATTATTATTCCATAACCGGGAGAGCCAATACCCAGGCAATATCCTGGCTGATGGAGGCAGAAAAACTTGATCGTGAGAATTTTTATTATCCGGCTTTAAGGCAAAAACTATCTGTAGAACTAAAAGACTATTCTGGTGCCGTAGAAGCCGCCAAGAAAGCATTAGCTATTGCAGAACAGAAAAAAATGAAAAGTGTGGAGAAATTGAAAAACCAGGTCGCAGAATTGGAGTTGTTAGCTAAAAATAATTAAGTAAGCCATATTGATATATTAAGAGCATACATAATGTCCCCTGTACCTTCTTAAGCTACTATCTCTCAGCTTTCTTTGTTCAGGGTAAATCGATGAATTTAAATAAAAAATTATGAAAAGCGAACATACAACTAAGCATTCAGAAGAGTTAAACTCAGAAATGTACAAAAAATTAGCCCTTATGGCTGCACTATCATTTATTTCCATGTATGTGCTGATGTATTCGATGGTTGATGTATTTGATAATGTAATGCCAAATCTAAATCAGTTTTACATGGCAGCACTTATGACTATGCCAATGCTTATTATAGAGATTATGGTAATGCGCAGTATGTATATGAATAAAATGTGGAACAAGGTAATACTTGCCGCTGGGAGTCTTGCTCTAGTGATTTTTTTTTCCTGCATCAGGCAGCAAGCAGCAGTTGATGACAAACAATTCTTAAAATCAATGATACCACATCATGCAGCGGCAATACTGATGGCCCAAAAAACTGTTCTTCAGGATCCGGAAACAAGCCAGCTGGCAAAAAACATTATAAAAGCGCAACAAGCAGAAATTGCACAAATGAAAGCCAAATTGAATGAAATGGAAAAAAAATAATAGAATGACAATCTGTAAAAAAAGAAAGATGAAAAATATACTGACAATGCTCATCGTTATAATTTTCCCTGCCATAATCCAAGCCCAGGATATGAAAGGAATGGAGATGGATAAAAAACAGCCCACAGAAGAGTCAAAGTCTTCTACTTACACCTGTCCCATACATCCTGAAATTCACGAATCCAAACCGGGAAACTGTCCAAAATGCGGCATGAAACTAGTACCGGAAAAAACAAAAAAACAAAAAGAAGCATCATCCCATAAGGACAATGAAAAACAGGTTTCCAAAAAGCAAGCCAGCCAACAGGAAGCGCCAGTAAAGGGCAGCAGCAATGATATAAACACTCAAAAAGCAGCTGGAGAAAATAACCCACAGCCTCGTGTAGTCCGGTATGATCTTTATGTAAGAGATACCATTGTAAATTTTACAGGAAAACCCAAAAGAGCTATAGCTGTTAATGGGCAAATACCCATGCCTACCCTGACCTTCACAGAAGGGGATATTGCTGAAATCTATGTCCATAATGAACTCAATGAAGACACTTCTCTGCACTGGCACGGTTTATTCTTACCCAATAAGTATGATGGTGTGCCAAACTTGACACAAATGCCAATTAAGCCGCACACGACACATCTGTATACTTTTCCTATTATTCAGCATGGCACACACTGGTACCACAGCCACACTGAACTTCAAGAACAAATTGGCATGTACGGTTCTTTTATTATGAATAAAAAAACCGATGCTCCAACTTTCCGAAAAGGAATAGATGATCTGCCGACTGTTCCGATAGTACTGAGCGAATGGACAGATATGAAACCTGAAAATGTACACCGTCTGCTGCATAATGCATCAGACTGGTTTGCTATTAAGAAAGGAACAACGCAAAGCTATGCAGAAGCGGTAAGACAAGGATATTTTAAGGACAAAATTAAAAATGAATGGAAACGTATGAATGCCATGGATGTCAGTGATGTATATTACGACAAATTTTTGATTAATGGAAAAAGTGAAAGTCAGCTTTCCCAATTTAAAGCAGGTGATAAAGTCCGGCTGCGAGTTGCCAATGGCGGTGCATCAACCTATTTCTGGCTGACCTACGCTGGTGGAAAAATTACAGTTGTTGCCAATGACGGCAATGACGTAGAGCCGGTTGATGTAGATCGTTTAATTATTGCAGTTTCTGAAACCTATGATATAATTGTAACCATACCTGCAGATAAAACCGCTTATGAATTTTTGGCAACATCAGAGGACCGAACAAAATCTACCTCCCTGTACATTGGCGGCGGAATTAAACAACTCGCAGCACCACTGCCTAAACTCAAATACTTTGAAGGAATGAAAATGATGAATGGCATGATGAAAATGAATGGTGATCTGGATGATATGGGAATGAGCATGAGCCTCAATAAAATGGATATGAATGTAGTAATGTATCCTGAAATTACTGGTGCGCTAAAACCAAAAAAAAATATGGAGATGGACGGTATGAAAATGGGTGCCGAACAATACGACGCCAATGCGCTTTCAGATATTACCACCCTGAACTATGCAATGCTAAAATCCCCAACCAAAACAACACTTCCTGAAAATGCCCCGGTAAAAGAATTAAAATTTGAGCTGACCGGTAATATGAATCGATATGTATGGAGTCTGGACAATAAAGTAGTTTCTGAATCAGATAAAATATTAATCAAAAAAGGTGAAAATGTACGAATCATTTTGCATAATAATTCTATGATGCGCCATCCAATGCACCTGCATGGGCATGATTTCAGGGTCCTTAACGGACAGGGAGAATATGCACCATTAAAAAATGTGATTGATATAATGCCGATGGAAACCGATACTTTGGAGTTTAATGCCAATGTAGAGGGAGACTGGTTTTTTCACTGTCATATTTTGTACCATATGATGAGCGGAATGGGAAGGGTTTTTACCTATGAAAATCAACCTGCCAATCCTGAAATACCAGATCCTAAATTAGCACAACGAAAATTATTTGCCGATGACAGAAAATTCCATTTTATGGCAGAGAACGACTTTGCAACCAATGGAAATGATGGTGAAGCAATGTATCAAAGTACGCGCTGGAGTATTGGAACCGAATGGAGATTAGGATATAATGAGATGCATGGTTATGAAACCGAGACGCATATTGGACGATATATTGGAAAAATGCAATGGTTAATGCCATTTGTCGGATTTGACTGGAGATATCGAAAAATGGGAGAAGATGTACAAGAAAGAAACCTTTTTGGACAAAACAATACTAAAGATAAACGTGCCGTAGCAAGTTTAGGGGTCAATTACACCCTTCCCATGCTAATAGTTGCACAGGCTGAAGTTTTTACGGACGGTAAAGTCAGATTACAGTTTGAACGTAAGGACATTCCAGTTTCCAAAAGGCTAAGAATGAATTTGATGTGGAACACCGACAAGGAATATATGGCAGGACTACGGTATATAATCACCAGATGGGGTTCTCTTTCTTCCCACTATGACAGCGATATGGGCTTTGGCGCCGGTTTTATTTTAAATTATTAATGTTGTCTGATTAGAATATAAAAATATACATTACAATGGATTAAACCGACACTCGATCATTAGAAGGTGCCGCTGATATCACAACTTTATTTATCAATTAAAGAATGCCAATCTTAAATTAAAGATTGGCATTCTTTTATTAGACTATAAAACAGATCCTTCTTTTTATAGTAAGATGAGGATTTGTGATAGTATGCTTTAAATATGCCGCTTCAAGAATTAAAACAATCTTTAAAAATTATTTTAACAAAATACTTAGTAAATTAACAATAAGACATTGAGAAAGAATATTGGAAATAAAATTACAATTATTACTTTTACATACTAATTCTATAGGATATAAGAAGTATGATAATTAAAACGGCAGCAAAAAAAAAACACCTACTGTTTTTTCTCTTTTTATTTATCATTCAATTAAGTGCTCAGGAAAAAGACACCATATCTCAGCAGTTTTTAATGAACATAGAAATAAGGCCACGAGCCGAGTACACTTCAAATTATGTACTGCCTCCAAACGACTCTGCCGATCCTTATTTTTACATCACGCAGAGAAATAGGTTTTCTATGCAGTATGCAAGAGAAAAATGGCTAATAAAATCTGATTTGCAGGAAATTCATCTTTGGGACCAAAACAACAGGGCCTCCAAAGTAGAAAGCATCAATTTTTCTCAGTTGTATTTTGAAACTAAATTTAAATCGTTAAATGTACGATTAGGAAGGCAAAGCATTTTATTAGATAATGGCAGACTGTTCTCTGATGCGCCCTGGGCACAGCAAGGAAGAGCTCATGAAGGAATCCGAATAATGAAATATTCAAAACATCTCTCTAATGACTTTTTCTTTTTATTTACCAGAGATTACAATACTGGATTTGAGCCGGCCTATTCACCTGTAGCTTCCAATAAATATAAATATCTGCTGGCAAATAGCCTTATTTACAATACTAGTAAAGGATTTTCATTTAACTCATTAAATGCAGTTGATTTTTTAGAGAACGCAAATTCGCAGCAACTATATACTCGTGCAACGATGGGTGGCCGGATAGATTTTAGAAATAAGCAATGGTATTATACCCTAAATTCCTATCTGCAGTTTGGCCGTAATGTTAAAGGTCAAAAATTATTGGCGTACTATTTTCAGCCTGAGATTAAATTGTCGCTGTTAAAATCTACCTGGCGTTTAGGTGCTGAAATAATTAGCGGAAGCAAATCTAAATTGTCTAGCAGCAGGTCTGGGGATTTTGATGTATTGTATGGGGTTACATGGAAATTCAATGGAAACATGAATGTATTTACACGTTTTCCAAATGATGTTAATGGAAAAGGGTTGGTAAATCCTTATTTGTTTACAACAATTCCGCTAAACAATAAATTAACACTTCGCTCCGATTTTCACTTATTTTACACCCAATATCCCCTTTTAAATAATTCAGGTCAGGAAATGTCAAAGTTTCTTGGGTTTGAAAATGATTTTTCAATAAAATACATGCCTGTCAGAGAAATAGAAATAAATTATGCCTTTTCATTTTATAAGTCATCAGGGGCTATGCAGTACCTGCCAAAAATACAAGATGAAAATAAGCTGGCTCTTTGGAGCTATCTTATGGTCTCGTATAATTTTAATGCCCTAAATTTAAAGACACTTAAAAAAAAGCACTTAAATTAAAGTATTTTTTAATGCATTTGCTTGGAGAATGACTATAATAAAAATATATTTTTAATCATAATTTATATTTAAATTCGCAGTGTGAAAGCATTGACAACAATAATATCGTTTATAGTACTGTTCCTTTCAACAGTACCATGCTCTGCATTAGTGAAACACTCAAAATGCACAGTAGAGAAAAACTGCGGTAATGATTCACATGACTGCGGTAATGACTGCAATGGAAAATGCTCCCCCTTTTATTCCTGCGGGACTTGTGTGGGGTTTACAATAAATTTTAACTCTGCAGTTATTACTGAAAAATTAGAATTTATTCTGCACGATGTTTCGCCAACACCAACTTACAATAAATTTGTTGATTCTTCATTCATCTGCAAAATCTGGCAGCCTCCCAAAATTTCTTAGTCTAAAAACAGTGTTATTTTGCATGATTCTTTAATCATGTAAGGCTATTATGTCTATTAACCATTAAGAAAAATCTAAATGCTCAAATATATTTTACTGATTGTGGCAATAACATCTATTGGCACTGCGCAGGCACAGAATAAAATTACTTTTCATATAAAGAATGCTGATAATAATGAAGCTGTAAAAGGTGCTTCAGCAAAAATTGAAGAAACCAATTCCGTTATCTTATCTGGTAATGATGGCAACATCATTATTGAAAATTTAAAAGATGGAGATTACACATTATCCATTTCAATAGAAGGATTTGCCCCAAATAAAACGCTTTTTAAAGTACCTTCAACTGTCAGTCTTATAGAAATAAAATTGCAGAGCGAGGAAGAAGAGGCTGAAGAAATGGAAGAAATTATTGTTACTTCAACAAGAGGTACCAGAACCATCAGCAATATTCCAACCAGAGTTGAATTCATTGCCGGAGAAGAGCTGGAAGAAAAAGCCAATATGAAACCCGGAGACATTCGTATGATGCTTAATGAAAGTACCGGAATTCAGACCCAGCAGACTTCTGCAACTTCAGGAAATTCTTCCATCAGGATTCAAGGCTTAGACGGAAGATATACCCAGATTCTAAAAGACGGTTTTCCTTTATACTCTGGCGCGTCAAGCGGACTTGGGTTACTGCAGACTCCTCCATTAGATTTAAAGCAGGTTGAAATAATCAAAGGTTCCGCCTCTACTCTTTACGGTGGAGGAGCAATCGCTGGTTTAGTAAATCTTGTTTCTAAAACCCCGACCGAAGAAAGGGAGCTGCGATTTTTAATTAATGGAACTTCAGCTCTTGGACTGGATATAAATGGATTTTATTCTCAGCAGTTTGATAAAATTGGATTAACTGTCTTTGCTTCCCACGATCGCAACGCTCCTTATGATCCCGCTCATATACAGCTTACAGCTATTCCTAAATTTGAGCGTTTTAATTTTAACCCTAAACTTTTTGTCAATTTTAATGAAAATACCAAACTTAATTTCGGCATCAATACCGTTTTTGAAAACCGTTTAGGCGGAAATATTGAGTACATCAAAGATCAAAGTAAATATCCTGACAGTTATTTCGAAAAGAATAAAACACAGAGAATAAGCACGCAATTTTCCCTGACACATAAATTTAATGAGCAGGAATCGGTTACAATTAAAAACAGTTTTAATAATTTCAGCCGTGTCATCACCATTCCTGATTATGTATTTGATGGTCTGCAGAATAGTACCTTTTCTGAAATCAGTTATTCTAAAAACGGCAAAATTGCTCAATGGGCTGCTGGTGTAAATTTATATACGGACAGCTTTACTGAAAACAGTCCAACCGCTTTTCCGTTAAGAAATTATAATCAGATAACATATGGGGCTTTCCTTCAGAACACCGTAAAAGCAAAAGAATGGCTGGAAATTGAAACAGGCCTCAGAAGTGATTATGTAATTGATTACGGATATTCTCTCCTTCCGAGAATTTCGGCATTATTTAAATTCAATTCTAAGCTTACATCCAGAATTGGAGGAGGCCTAGGCTACAAAACACCAACGATTTTTACAGAAGAAAGCGAACGCATCCAATATCGAAATGTATTGCCTATTAACAGCGATTTCAATAAACTTGAAAAAAGCTACGGTGTTAACTTTGATATAAACTATAAAACTAAAATTACCAATGACCTTTCCTTATCATGGAATCAGTTATTTTTCTACACGAATGTTGATAATCCTCTTATATTAAATTCTCTTCCTGATGACCTTTATCAGTTTGCAAATGTTAATGGATATTTGGATACTAAAGGAACTGAAACAAATGTGAAATTAGGATATAAAGATTTTAAATTATTTCTGGGGTATACCTTCACTGATGCTTCTATAAATGCAAATGGAGTAAAATCCGAAAATCCTCTTACCGCAAAACACAGATTAAATAATGTTTTAATGTATGAAGTTGAAGATAAATGGAAAGCTGGTTTAGAAGCTTACTATTACAGCAATCAAAAATTAAGTGATGGCACGACCGGAACAGCTTACTGGATTTTTGGCTTTATGGCAGAAAGGCTTTGGGAAAATTTTTCCCTTTATGCCAATTTTGAAAATTTTACTGATACCCGGCAAACTAAATTTGGAAGCATATATACAGGTCCTATTTCAAATCCTGTTTTCAAAGATATCTATGCTCCTCTGGACGGATTTGTTGTGAATGCAGGAATAAAGATAAAAATTTAAAGCGAAATACAGTGGCAGTCAATTTTTCGGACTACGGAATTACGCCTAAAGATTGCCATATTTTCAGAGACCTTGGAGTGGTATTCCAAGGTCTTTTTTATTTCATATATATATGATATACAATATGTTGCAAAACACACAAACGCACTTTTAGAAAATTTTCTTATTCAACTGCATGATAATTAAATTTTATATCGTAATATTGCAATATAAATATAAAACGATGGGAGCAACAAAAACAGATCACTTTACAGAAAGCCAGAACGAGCTGGCTGTTTTAGCCAAAGCACTAGGCCATCCTGCGCGTATTGCAATTATGGAATATTTATTAAAAGTAGATGCCTGCATCTGCGGGGATATTGTAAATGAACTTCCCCTTTCACAGCCGACGGTTTCACAGCATTTGAAAGAATTGAAAAATGCAGGCTTGATTAAAGGGAGCATCGAAGGAAATTCTATCTGCTACTGCATCAATGAATCTGGACTTGAAAAAATAAAAGGTTTCTTTCAGCACATATCAGATCATCTTGCCAAAAAGAAAAGCGAATGCTGTTAATTTAAAAGGATATGGAAATCAGAAAACTTTCGGCCAAAGATTGGGATCAGGTAAAAATAATTTACCAAAAAGGGATAGATACCGGCAATGCCACTTTCCAGACCAGCGCCCCTTCATGGGAAGACTGGGACAATTCACATCTGGCATCCTGCAGAATTACAATGCAGGAAGATGGCAAGGTGATTGGCTGGGCTGCCCTTACCCCTGTTTCTTCCCGCTGCGTTTATGCAGGGGTAGCAGAAGTAAGCGTATATGTGGATCCCGCACATTCAGGAAAAGGAATCGGGCTAACCCTTTTAAATGAACTTGTCAGACAAAGCGAAGCAGAAGGAATCTGGACGCTTCAGGCAGGGATCTTTCCTGAGAACACGGCAAGTCTCCGCATTCATGAAAAAGCAGGTTTCAGGATACTTGGAACAAGGGAGAAAATCGGAAAACAAAATGGTACCTGGAGAGATACTGCGCTTCTTGAAAGAAGAAGCTCCCTTATTATTTAATAAAAATATAGTATAACTAAATATAAGAAATTATGAAACTTTCAGAAATTAAAGAAGTGCTTAAAACAGTAGAAGCTGTAAATTTTGAACTGCCGGACGGAACATTTGTACCGGAATATTTCCACGTAACAGAAGTGGGTCTTGTTACCAAAAACTTCATTGACTGCGGAGGAACAGTTAGAAAAGAAACTGTTGTAAATTTTCAGCTTTGGGATGCCAACGACTACGAGCACAGGCTTAAACCACAGAAGCTGATCCACATAATCGAACTTTCAGAAAAAGTTCTTGGAATTGAAGACAATGAAATTGAAGTGGAATACCAGAACAACACTATCGGTAAATACGATTTGGATTTTAACGGCAAAAACTTCACTCTGCTTAATAAACAGACAGCCTGCCTTGCTCAGGAACAGTGCGGTATTCCATCTGACAAGCCAAAAGTAAAACTATCTCAGTTAAATGCTGATAATGCTTCTTCATGCACTCCGGGCGGAGGATGCTGCTAATCATTAAAAAGATAATTAATAAGACTTTACAGCCAAAAAACTATGTTATATTCACAAATTGAGAATACCGTTAAATCATTTGATTTTAAGCAGATCTCCGAAGATCGCAAAGCAGTCCTGCAGCCATTAATAGACTTTATTCAGGATAAAGTGGACAGTAAGCTGGAAACCAGACTAAACCTAATCTGCACACACAATTCCAGAAGAAGCCATCTCTCGCAGGTATGGGCGCAGACTGCGGCTGCATACTACGATATCAAAAACGTCTCATGCTATTCAGGAGGAACCGAGGCTACTGCCCTTTTCCCAATGGCAGCGGAGACTTTAGGGGATTCAGGATTTAAGATCAAAACGCTTTCAGAGGGATCAAACCCTGTTTATTCCATAAAATATTCAGCTGATGAACTTCCTGTCATCGGTTTTTCCAAAACCTATGATGATGATTTCAATCCTGAAAGCGGATTTGCAGCAATAATGACCTGCTCACAGGCCGACGGCGGTTGCCCTTTTATAGCAGGCGCCGAGAAAAGAATACCGATAACCTTTGAAGATCCAAAGATTTCAGACGGAACGCCTCAGCAAAAAGGAACTTATCTGGAGCGAAGCCTGCAGATAGGAACTGAAATGTTTTACGTATTCTCACAAATAAAAAAATAAAATGTCAGCAAATAACTGTACACCAGCCGTCGGACGCAAAAAACTAGGCTTCCTTGACCGCTTCTTGACCCTGTGGATTTTCCTTGCTATGGCACTAGGCGTGGCAATAGGGTACTTTATTCCTTCCAGCGGAGACTTCATCAATTCTTTCTCCAGCGGAACAACAAATATTCCATTGGCAATAGGACTTATCCTGATGATGTACCCGCCTCTTGCAAAAGTAAAATACGAGCAGATGGGACAGGTGTTTAAAAATACCAAAGTATTAGGAGCCTCCTTATTCCTGAACTGGATTGTAGGCCCTGTCTTAATGTTTTTATTAGCACTCCTGTTTTTGAACGGATATCCTGAATACATGATTGGAGTGATCCTGATCGGTTTGGCACGCTGTATTGCAATGGTTGTGGTATGGAACGATTTAGCAGACGGAAACCGTGAATATGCAGCAGGATTAATTGCCCTTAACAGTATTTTTCAGGTGCTGCTTTACAGTGTATACGCTTACATTTTTATAACCATCCTCCCTCCCTATTTTGGATATGATGGTTTTGAAGTCAATATCAGCATTGGACAGATTGCCGAGAGCGTCGGTATCTATCTAGGTATTCCATTTGCTCTTGGAATCATAAGCCGTTATGCTTTGATAGCTTTAAAAGGTTCTGAATGGTTTGAGAATAAGTACGTGCCGTTTATCTCGCCAATTACACTTATTTCATTGCTCTTTACAATTATTGTAATGTTCAGCCTGAAAGGAGAACTTATTGTTCAGATCCCTATGGATGTTGTGCGTATTGCAATACCGCTTGTGATTTACTTTACTTTAATGTTTATCATCAGTTTTTTCACTGGAAAATATTTTGGGGCTGACTATTCAAAGTCTGCGTCTATAGCTTTTACGGCAACTGGCAATAATTTCGAGCTTGCCATTGCCGTGGCAATCGGCGTGTTTGGAATAAAAAGCGGCCAGGCATTTGCAGGAGTTATAGGTCCTCTGGTAGAAGTGCCTGCTCTTATAGCACTCGTAAACCTTGCATTCTGGTTCAGAAAAAGATTTTATTCAAACTGAGCTTCGAGTCTTTAAATCGATTTTTTAAAAGTGGGGATGGAAAAATTTCAAATCATATTTAAAGTTCATTGCCGCTGTAAACAATAAGAAATTTGGAAATAAATACTATTCACAATCAGTTTTATATCATCTTGGGCAGATATATAAAGGCTCGTATAAATGATACCGACGATGCATCCGATGTTTTGCAGGAAGTTTTTATAAAGATAAACGAGAATTTAGGATCACTTACCGACGAAGGCAAACTAAAAAGCTGGATTTTCACAATCACAAGAAATTCCATTATTGATTATTACCGAAAAGATTCCAATCATAAGAAATCAGAGCTGACCGAATGTATGATGCAAAAGATTATGCATGAAACAGATTTTGATACTTCGGAAAGTCTGGACTGCTGTTTAATAAAATTCATTGAGCGGCTGCCGGAAGACTATCGGGACATTATCATGGATAGCGAAATACATGGAATTAAACAGAAAGACTTAACTGAAAAATACAGCCTTGCCTACCCTTCCATCCGTTCTAGAGTGCAAAGAGGCAGATCCAAATTAAAGGAAATGCTTCTGGATTGCTGCAGTATTGAATTAGACCGCCGTGGAAATATTATGAACGTTACCTCTAAAAAATCATGCAGCGGAGGAAAATGCTGATAACACCGAATCATTTTTGAAAACTTCATATATAGAAAATTCAGGCTGTTAAAAAAAAAAAAAATCAGCAAAGCCTGCATCATTTTTAGATTAGTGCGTCTTAAGTAGTATTAATCATTAAAATTAAAATTATGAAAAACAAAATGTACATTACTCTTGCAGCATTGGTATTGTCTGCTGGAAGTATCTTCGCTTATGCGAACTTATCAAAAACTGATGCAAAGAAAAACTGCACTGAAAAATGTTCTACGCATTGCTGTAGTGACGATTCGGGAACTTGTGCTCCGAAAGATTGCAAAAAGTAATATTTCGCTTTACTGTTTAAAAGACAACTCAAAAAGTTGTCTTTTTTTATGGGCAGGAATCATTCAAAATTTTAATTCAATTATTTTGTATTTTAGCATTTGCTTAAATAAGCAAAAAGTATAAATTTGCATTATGGAAGATATAATTTGTATACGACAGCAAGCAGATATTAAACAAATAATCCGCTGTAAAGACAGAGTATCAGAACTCAATACCTCATTTGACTATTTATCAAGTGGGCTTGAATTGGCTGGCAATAATGTGAGATTAAGAATTCTCTTTTTACTTTATGAAGAAAAACAGCTCTGTGTCTGTGACATAAGTGATATTCTTGAAATGAGTATTTCTGCAATTTCACAGCACTTACGGAAACTAAAAGACAGAAAACTTATTGAAACTAAACGGGAAGCGCAGACCATTTTCTATTCATTGACAAAGGAATATGAAAAAATGCTGAAACCTTTCTTCGAAATTTTAGCACAAAATGAAATTTTAGAAAAAATATGAAAACAGAGAATAAAATGATCGGAGCCGGATTTTTCACAGCATTAGCTGCTTCATTGTGCTGCATTACTCCCATATTAGCATTAGTTGCCGGAACAAGCGGGATTGCTTCTGCTTTTTCATGGCTTGAACCAATGAGGCCTTATTTCATCGGCCTGACTGTTATAATTATTGGTTTATCTTGGTATCAAAAGCTGAAAACTAAAAAGCTGATAGACTGTAACTGCGATAGAGAAGAAAATCCTAAATTCGTTAATTCAAAAATGTTTTTAGGAATAATTACAGTAATTGCAGCCCTCATGCTTTCGTTTCCTTACTACTCAAGCATTTTTTATCCAAATACAGAAAAGAAAGTCTTGGTCGTGAAAAAGACCAGCACTCAAAAAGCTGAGTTTAGAATAAGCGGAATGACTTGTGCCAGCTGTGAAAAACACGTGAATCACGAAGTGAATAAATTGATTGGAATAATAAATTCAAATGTAAATTATACTAATGGTAACGCAATTGTAGAATTTGATAATTCCAAAACTACTATTAATGAAATTGAAAAAGCAATAAATTCAACAGGCTATACAGTAACTAACAAAAAATTAAAATGAAAATCGTTCTACAATCAATAATAACCTGCCCCCTTTGCTCCCACAGTAAAGAAGAAACTATGCCAACTGATGCATGCCAATTTTTTTACGAATGTGAGAACTGCAAACAAACTCTTAAACCAAATCAAGGTGATTGCTGTGTATATTGCAGTTATGGAACTGTGCCATGTCCACCAATTCAGCAAGATAAAAAATGTTGCTAAATTGAATAATTTCTAATGGACAATAGATTATCATATACAAATTTTGATTATAAAATTTTAAGAATAATAATTTAAATTTACTGATGACATTTTTTTTCGCTCTCTTCAACTTAAATCTATAAGTTATTATGACAGAAATCACATCTATTACTGAATTAACGATTTTTAACATTTAACCCTTACGATACATACAAACCGCTTATCAACAAACTTTTAAAATAATTATCTTACAAATTCACTTGAAAATAAGCTAATTTCTTTAAATCGTTCATAAAATGATTTGTAAATTGTGAACTAAACGTCACTTAAAGAGACAACTAGCAAATAGTTGTCTCTTTTTTTTTTTGTTACAAATAAGCAAGCTTTTCAAACTATCCGTACAAATTTTTTATCTCCGCCATAACAAAGGTACTTTGGGTGCTCCCTATACTTTCAACTGATCCTAATTTATTAAAAACAAAATCCTGATAATGTTTCATGTCTTTGGCAGAAACTTTCATCAAAAAATCGTAATCTCCTGAGATATTGTAACACTCCACAATTTCGTCTATTTTCATAATGTCACTAACAAACTGATTCCCAATATTACGATCATGCTGTTTCAGTTTGATATTACAAAAAACGATGAACCCCCTGTTTAGTTTTTCTGCATCGAGCAGGGCTATATATTTCTTGATATAACCGTTGTTTTCTAATCTTTTTATTCGCTCAAAAACTGGTGATGCCGAAAGATTTACCATCTTGGCAAGTTCTTTTACCGTGTATTTAGAATTATCGTGAAGTATATTTAATAACTTAAGATCTATTTCGTCTATCTGTTCCATAGAATATTTTACTTTAAAAATGCTGAATTAATTTACAATAAAGAATATTTATCTTCAAATATAAAAAAAAACAACACAAAACCCTTTTTTTAACCCAATAGAAGATTTAACGACCTACAAAACTTATTTTTGCAGCATAAAAATTTTAAAAAACAAGAGCTTTGAAAAAGTTATTAGAAGTATTAAATAAAGTAGGTTTCGACGGTTTCCTGTTAATGATAGCTACCATGATTTTGTTAGCTTATTTTTTGCCACAGCCAGGAATGATCAAAGAACCTATTTCGCTAGAAGAGATTGCCAATTATGGCGTATCGTTGATTTTCTTTTTTTATGGTCTGCGATTGAGTGTTGAGAAACTAAAGGCCGGGCTTTCTAACTGGAAAATGCACATTGTGGTTCAGTTGACAACCTTTTTATTTTTTCCTCTTATTGTTCTAGCGTCTCGTCCTTTATTTATCAATACCGACTTCGAGTTACTTTGGTTGGGTATATTTTTTCTGGCAGCTTTACCTTCTACAGTTTCTTCTTCAGTGGTTATGATTTCCATTGCCAAGGGGAATATTCCGGCTGCCATTTTCAACGCAAGTATTTCCAGTTTGATAGGAGTTGTGGTTACACCGCTGTGGGCTGGGTTATTCATTGCTTCTGCAACAGGTGATTTTGATGTTTCTGAAATTGTCATAAAGTTAATCCTTCAAGTCCTGTTGCCTGTTATTATTGGTATAAGTCTTAACTCCCGTTTTGGTACCATTGCCGAAAACTATAAAAAACAACTCAAACAGTTCGATCAAGCAATTATTCTTACCATAATTTACACTTCGTTTTGTAAGTCCTTCTCAGAAAATCTTTTTGAAGGCTTCACCGCCCTTGAACTTTTGGGGCTAGCCGTTGGAATGATGGCCTTATTTTTTGCAGTATTCTTTTGTGTCGGACTACTAAGTCGCTTGTTAGGATTTTCAGAAGAAGATAGAATTACGGTTTTATTTTGTGGGTCTAAAAAATCATTGGTGCACGGTACAGTTATGTCTAAAGTACTCTTTCAACACAGTACGATTACGGGAATTATCTTGTTACCACTAATGCTTTACCATGCCCTGCAATTGATTGCCGCCAGCATCATCGCTCAGAAAATGGCCCGAAGAAAAGAAGCATAATATTATCTAAAATTTTGTATTGAAAATTAACGATTTTTGATTTCAGATTCGATTTGGCTAAATACTTAGTTTGTGTATTTTAGGAGTTTTTACATCTGAAATCAAAAATCGCTACAAGAGCCGATAGCGAACTGGCGAAGCAATCAAAAATCAGCAATCAATTTAACTTAATCCTTAAAGAGCTAAATAGCAAGTTCTGTGCGTATAATTGCCGCACCTGCACTTAAAGCACTTAGCTTACCTCTTGCTACTTCTCGAGACAAAGGAGCCATACCACAGTTTGTAGAAGGGTAAAGATTTTCGGCATCAACAAACTCAAGAGCTTTGCGCAGTGTATTTGCTACTTCTTCGGGTGTTTCAATAGTGTTACTTGCTACATCAATAGCTCCAACCATTACTTTTTTACCGCGAACAAGCTCCATTAAATTTAAAGGCACATTGGAGTTGTGACATTCTAAGGATACGATATCAATTTTAGATTTTTTGATTTTAGGAAAAATTTCTTCGTATTGACGCCACTCTGAACCTAATGTCTTTTTCCAGTCATTATTAGCTTGTATGCCATAACCGTAACAAATATGCACTGCGGTTTGGCATTTTAAACCTTCAATGGCTTTTTCTAATGTTGCCATTCCCCAGTCATTTACTTCATCAAAGAATACATTAAACGCAGGTTCATCAAACTGGATGATATCTACTCCAGCATCTTGCAGTTCTCTTGCTTCTTCATTTAGTGCTTTTGCAAATTCCCAAGCCAATTTTTCACGACTTTTATAATGGCTATCGTATAACGTATCTACCATTGTCAGCGGGCCAGGTAATGCCCATTTTATTGGCTTATTAGTTTGTTTGCGTAAAAATTTTGCATCCTCAACAAAAACAGCTTTTTGACGGGCAACATCACCTACAACCATAGGAACGCTCGCATCATAACGGTTACGAATTCTCACCGTTTTACGATTTTCAAAATCTACTCCCGTTAAATGTTCAATAAAAGTGGTTACGAAATGCTGACGTGTTTGTTCACCATCACAAATGATATCCAAGCCTGATAATTCTTGTTCTTGCAATGCGATACGCAAAGCATCTTGTTTTCCTTCCACTAACTGATCGCCTTCTAATTTCCAAGGTGACCAAAGTTTTTCGGGTGGTGCCAACCAGGCAGGTTTAGGTAAACTTCCAACAATTGAGGTTGGTAATACTATTTTACTCATTATATATTAGTTTTAAGTTATGTTAATTAAAGATCAAAATTAGCAGACCACTCCTCAAGAATATCCTTGTACGGTTTGATGAAATACTCTTCACAATATTTACCTTGTTCAGTAGCTAGTCGGCTGCGCTCTACACGGTCATATTCTACGCGAGTCAGTGAATAATCTTCGTGTTTAAGACTAGGTTGATAGATTTTCGCAGCCACTGAATTGGCATTGTAAATTTCAGGGCGATAAATCTTCTGGAAAGTTTCCATCGTGCTGATGGAACTGATTAGTCCTAAATCAGTGTAATCTGTAAGTAGATCTCCTGAATGATAAAAAGCCATCGGTGCCACACTGTTCTCAGGCATGAAAAAACGAACTTTTAAGCCCATTTTAGCAAAATATTCATCTGTAAGAGAATATTGATCCTGTAGGTATTCAAAACCTAGAACCGGATGTTGATACTCAGTGCGAGTATAAGTTTTGTTGCTCGATACACTTAGACAAATGATAGGTGACATCTTAAAGTGCTCTTTGTAAGTGTCTGAAGCCACAAAACACTTATAAAGTTTACCATGTAAATCACCATAATTTTCAGGAACACTAAAACTAGGTTTATCCTTATTGTAATCAATCAATAAAACACTGAAATCATAATCTCTTACGTAAGAAGAATAATTATTTCCGGCAACACCATCTATATACTGGTTCGTTTTATGGTCAAAAATATTCGTTTTTAAAACTTCAATCATCGGTAGATTGTCAACACCATTCTTATGGTCAATATTTAATGTTACTGTCATGATTTCAAGTTCAACAAGGTAACGATCACCTTTTGGATTATCCAAATGAGCCAATGCATTGAATCGATTGTTAATCATATTTAAAGCATTTCGTAAGTTTTGCTGGCGATTCTCTCCTCTGGCCAAGTTGGCAAAATTGGTAGTCAGACGAGTTCCACCTGTGGGATGATAGTTTTCATCTAAACGAGTGCTCTTTAATGTGAACGTAAAATCATGCTTGATGGTACTTTGGCTATTTTCAATATCCTGCTTTTCGTTTATTCTTAAATCTTCTGATATGTTCGCTTTCATTTGATGATTAGGTTTAGTTTTTTTACCCTGCAAATTTGAAAATAAAAGACGAATTATTTTAAAATTAACCAAAAATCAGACAATAATTCTTTTTAAACATATATTAAAAGATTAATACTCTTTTTTACAAATATTATAATTAAAAAAACAGATGATTATTCTTTAGAGGACTTATATATGATGAATTGTAAGTTGCTCAGAATACTTTAAAAAGTGAAATTTCTGCCAAAAGTGTTACTAAAAACTAACGTATTATCTGTTTACGCTAGCCTAAAAAAGTCAATAGATTTTTACAACAATCCATAACAGGACATGTATATCAAAATAGCAAAGCCAATAAAAGACAGACACTAGATTATTTTCAGGAATAATTTATATGTCGCACCCTGTTTATAAGGGCTGCAGACATTTTTTATATCATTATGTAAAACTTTCGGATAGCTGTGAACTAAAATGAAATGCGGTAGTTTTTTTATAAACTTAACCAACAAATTATAAAAACAAACCTCGTTTAAAACAATTATAACGAGGTTTGTTTTGGAGTAAGGCTGAAAATTTAAAAATAAAAGATAGTTTTTAATAGCAATTATTGATATTCTTTATCCGTCAAGGTTTTCATAAAGGCAACTAAAGCTTTAGTTTCTTTTGGTGTTAATTCTAATTCATCTGAAGGTAATGTCTGGTTTTCAACATGAATTCCTAAACCAACTCCTCCTCCTCTATTATAAAAATCTATAACTTCTTCTAAAGTTGAAAATACTCCATTGTGCATATAGGGAGCCGTGACAGCAACATTTCTTAATGATGGAGTTTTGAAAGCGTTTTTTAATTGTGGCATTTCATATTGTAAATAACGTCCTAAATCAGGACTGATTTTTTTTCCGTTTTTATCTTTTGGGGTACCAATGACTTCTTGCTCCGTTTTTTGATAACTTGGCGGAACAGTTCCATTAAACAAAGGAATGAAATGACAAGTTGCACATTTGGATTTTCCAGCAAAAATATTGAAACCCAGTTTTTCTTCTGAAGTAAAATCATCCGAATCTCCTCGCATGAAGTTATCGAATTTACTATCAAACGCATTCAACGAACGAATGTAACTCGCCAGCGCATTTTGGATTTGCCATTCTTCTATTTTTTTGGATTTTGGAAATGCTTTTTTAAACAGCTTTTGATATTTTTCATCTTTATTCAAAACAGCAATTGCTTTAGTAATATTTCCGTGCATTTCATCTTTATTTTGAATCACATCTAAACTCTGTTTTTCTAAATCCAATTGTCGCATATCCCAGAATTGGGCATTTTGTAACGAAGCGTAAGTCAAAGTAGGTGTGTTTCTATTCAAGTTTATCCCAGTTAAAGATTGATTGGTTTTCAATCCATCAGTAAATGCTTTTTTCGGATCGTGGCAAGACGAACAGCTTCTATTGTTGTTATCCGAAAGAGAGTTTTCATAAAACAACAGTCTTCCTAAAGTGGCTTTGTTTTCGGAGAATTGATATTCATCTGAAGGAATAAATGCGTTTACATTAAAAGCATTTTTATTAAAAATGGATTCTGAATTTGGATTGACAACTGTGTTTCTATTAGTGTTTTCAATTTTGTTGATTTTTTGAAAAGCAAGCAGCTTTTTACTCAACGGAATTGTAAAGTTTTTAATAAAATAAAGCCTATCAAATTCTTTAAAATCAGTATTTTTAGAACAAAATTCTTTTGCTTTTTTTATAATTTCGGCGATTTCTTTTTTGCATTTATCCGATTCCGTATTCTCAAATTTTACCTTAGCAATTAAATTTTGCAGTGAACCCAAACTTACACTTGCTTCAGGAATGGATTGAAAAGCAATAGGCGAATCAAAACCTGTAATTCCGAGTGCCATAATTCGATTGACTTCCATCTTTGAAGCATCGATAATGTGTGAATTTGAAATCGTGATAGCACTAAAATGTCGTTCTACTTGTTTTAAAGTCCCACTTAAAATTTTAATTTCTCTGATTAATTCTTCTTTATTATCAACAGAAAAATTAGGGTAAATTAATTCTTCGATAACTTGAAAACCCTTTGGAGGGAAAAAAGTATTTTCGGCGACTTCTAATTCATCTAAGGCAGGACCATTAATGAATCGGGCAGGATTTGGTGCAAAATATTCAACAGCCCATTCAATTTTTTTATACTCTAATCGAGCTTCATTAAAGGATTGTTGTATTTCTTTTTCGATATTATTTTGTTCAACTATTTTTTTTAAATCAATTACCTTTTGATTTAATTTCTGAATATCAGTAATAAGTTCCTGCTGTACAGTTACTTCTGTATATTCTTTCTCACAACCTGCAATCAGAATCACTATCGTAAAACCAAGGAAGAATGCTATTTTTTTATTCCAATTATGTGTAAACAATTTCATTCTTTTATTTAGATACTTAAAAAACAAAGAGGCTATCCAAAAAGTCTTGTTTTGTCATTCCGTATTTATTTCGGAATCTAAAACAGTCAAATAATTAAGCATTTATAGAAGCTGAAACAAGTTCAGCTTGACAAGATTATGCTTTTTAGACAGCCTCTATGGATTGAATTTCAAAAATTATTTTTGAACATTTCTGATAATTACAGTTTGTCCACCTTCTTTATTAGAGCTTACTTTACTACCATCTGCAAATTGGAAAGTGTCTTTTTGCCAAGTATGCGGATGGATATTTACAAGGAAAGTATTTGGTACTCCAATCACATCTGAGATATCTTGCATTGCGCCATATTCCCAGCTTCCCAATTTCATTGTTCCTCCAAGTGTGTTGTACGTTTCGTTCCAAGTTGCATCTTCTCTTTTATGATTCATTGTTAACCAAGGTTTATTGGCTTTTGTAGCAATATTGTATTGCCAAATGTATGAATCGTGTTTAGCATCAGCATAAAATGAGTCACCATCTTCTTGAATGTACACATAGTTTTCGGTTACGCAAAGATTATCTGGATTGATGATTCCAGTTCCTGGAGTAGAATCGCCTTCAACTACTAATTCTAATTTACCAACCAATGGATTGGTATCGTTTAGAACCAATTTATATACTCTACCCCACATTGTATATCCTTCTACAGGAGCATTGTTTGTTGCCTGACCAGTTGCTGTAAAATAAACTTCGCGGTTGTTTTTTGCAGAACCTTTTCGGTAATCAACATCTTCTACTCTAGAAAAACGGATAGCACCTAAACTATTTACCGTTGTATTGATTTCGGCTCCTGTTATATTTTTAGCATTAGGAATTTCAACGAAAGACACGTCAAAAGAACTTCCTATATTCATTGAAGTTTCTACTTGATTTCCGTCATTTCTTTTCAACGCATATAATTTACCGTTTGCCAAATCTCCAACCGTATTACTCACATACATAATAACCTGACCAGCACTTGCGTGTGAAGTTCCGTATGATTGATCTTCTCCGATTAAAATAACTGTTTTACCAGGATAAGCTTCTTTAGGAAGTGGCACAGCGTTTTCCATACTAGCTTTTCCTAATGCAGGCAAAATTCTGTCTTTTCTGCTTTTATCTGTTACCAAACCTAGCGGATCAATTCCGTGAACCATACTTTCTTCACCACTTTCTCCAGCAGTTAAAAACATTGAAAAACCATGAATTTCTGGAGTTGCTAAAGTTGCAGAACACAATCTTGTCATCCCTCCTGTTCCATCCAAAATGTATTCTCCTTTAGTCGCTTTTAACGTTTTATCAAAATAAACTCTTGATACCGATTGAAGAATTTCGTGATTGGTAATCATAATATAACCATCACTATTTGGATCTTTCATAAATCCAGCTCCATCAGGTTGTGCTCCATAGACAAAACTAGGTGACCCAGATAAAACATCAGGACTACTGATCATTGCTGTAATTTTTAAGTTTTCAAATCCTTCTTTGGCAACAACCAATGCTGGAACTGAAGAAACATTGTCAAAATCAATAGTAGCATTTGGTTCATTAGAATTGTTGTCATCATTTTGACAGCTGAATGTAGCTAAACTTAATACAGATAATAGACCTGCTGTTTTTAAATAATTAAATTTCATAGTTTATATTTTTTTTATTTTTCAACAAAACTATGATGTTAAAATCGTGAAAGAGTTAACAGATATTATTCAAATAATGACTTTTAGATTAAGAATATTTTACGAAAATATTAACAAGTTAAATTAGCGTAAATAATTAGAACCAATTTAAATAATTTACGTCTGATTTTAATAAAAAAAAGCCATCTACTTGCTTTAATGGCCGTTTTAAGAAATATTTTATCGAATCTTTTTATATCAAGCTAATTGTTGATTATCAAATAATTGAACTTGATTTTTTAAACTTTCTATAACTAAATTCATCATTCTTTTATTTAGACTAGATGAGTTTTTAATATATAGTCCGTATTCTTCGGTTGTAAACAAGGCAATTATCATTCCTTTAAGCGAATTTCTAAATTTGATGTCTTTTTGAATCGCATTTTCAATTATCAATAATTTGTTTTCAATGGATTTGGTATAAAAATCTCTTTTGTATTTACTAATGAAATTTAGAAATGATGCTATAAACAAATCATTCTGTAATTTTATAATTGGCCTAATTACTTCATTCTGGAATAATTCTTCGGATAAGGATTGAATATTGATGTCTCCAAAAGATTCTCCACGAATTTCTCTGATTAATTTATCTCTATCGTCCATTTGTTTTTTTTATTAAAAATATGAAATTTACTCTTAGTAATGCTTTAATTTTGCATTATAAAATTAACAAAAAATGAGATTTCATACTAGAAAATGGGTAAAGCCGGAAGACTTAAACCCGAATGGTTCTTTGTTTGGAGGCAAATTATTAGCTTGGTTAGACGAAGAATTAGCTTTATACTCGATTGTACAATTAGAAAATCCTAGAATTGTGACCAAGCACATGTCCGAAATCAATTTTAGGAGTTCTGCTAGACAAGGTGATATCGTCGAAATTGGAATAGATGTTGTTAAATTCGGACACACCTCATTAGTGCTAAAATGTGAAGCTCGTAATATGATGACCCGAGAAACCATTATTACTATTGATGAGACTGTTATGGTCAATTTAGGCGAAGATGGAAAGCCAAAAGCACACGGAAAAACCGAAATTGAGTACGTAAAAAACAGGATAAATTAAGAGATTTAAAAAGAAACGTTCTTTCTTATTGATTCGAAAACAGATCAATAACAAAGAATGTTTTATTTTTTTACATCCAATTCTGATGGCATTGAAAAAATTTCCAAATCAAAATAAGGAACTGACGAAATAATATGATCAAATATATCGGCCATTATATATTCGTAGTTTTCAAAGCGTTTGTCTTTGGAAAATGTATAAACTTCTAAAGGAATTCCATAAGGTGTAGGTTGCAATTGTCTGCACATCATTGTCATTTCTTTATTTAAGCTAGAATTTTGATTTAGATATTGAATAATGTATTTGCGAAACAAACCTAGGTTTGTTATGTTTCGCCCATTTATAGCAATACTTTTGTCAATTTCATGGGTAAGATTGTAATTGTCTATCTCCGTTTTTCGAGTATCAATATAATCACTCAAAAGTTCAATTTTTTTCAAATTGAGTAATTCTTCAGCTTCCAAAAAACGAATACTTGATGCTTTGATCAAAATGTGTCTTTTGATACGTCTTCCTTTAGAATTAAGCATTCCTCTCCAGTTCTGAAAAGAGTCCGAACTCAAACTATAGGTTGGGATTGTCGTAGTAGTGTTGTCGAAATTTCTAACTTTTACGGTAGCCAAATTAATTTCGATTACATCTCCGTCGGCACCATATTTTTCCATAGTTATCCAGTCACCTATTCGAACCATATCGTTTATAGCAACCTGAACACTGGCCACAAAACCAAGAATAGTATCTCTGAAAACCAGTATGATAATTGCCGAAACAGCTCCTAAAATTGTAAGCAACTCTTTTTGATCTATACCAAATAATTTAGCAACAACAAATGTTAAACCAATCATCCAAAGCACAATCATTATTACTTGAATAAAACTATCGATTGGCTTATCACTGTATCTTGGAATTAATTTTAAATAATCACGTAGCGCACTGAAAACACTTCGAATTATCCATAAAATCATCAATATCAGATAAGCTCTCACTCCTTGTCCGAAAATATTTTCCCAATATTCAAACTTATCCAAAACAACAGGAACCGATTTTACAACAAAAAACAAAGGAAATAGATACGACAAATATGTTGCAGTTTTGTTTCTTACCAACAAATCATCGAATCTGGTTTTGGTATTTCGCGAAGTCGCTATTAAAATCCGAACCAATAAATATCGAAAGAGCTTATACAAACCATACACCAAAATACACAACAAAATTGAGTTTAAAATTAAACTCATATAAGTTGCAATCGTCTGGTTTATTCCCCAATCCCTAAAAATAGGATAAAGGAATGTAAAAAGTGTGTGTATGGCTTTATCCATTTTCTACAAATATTTTTTCTCGATATAAAAAGTTCCAAATGGTATTAAGGAAGCGATTAATATGATACCAAATGTTTTTAAATCCCATTTTTGAGGGCTTTTTAGCAAGAATGCCAATACAATATATCCGATAAATAATATACCGTGAGCGTAACCAAATGGCTTCACGATAATATGATAAAGTTCTGGATTGTTTGATTTGAGAAAGAGCATGTTTGCCATTAAAACTAAATAAGAGATTCCTTCTAAAATAGCGGTAACTTTAAAAATTTTTAACATGAGAAAAAATGAATAAATAAATGATAAATAAAAAATGTATAAGTTGTAAAAGAAACTAATACTCGAGCAAAATTAAGTAATAACATTGGTAATTGTGGTATTGCCAAATAAAGAAATTACTTTTGTATTTATAATTTTTTGAACCAATGAGCAAACGAGATCTAAAAAAATATTTGAACGAACTGAACAAGCAGCAATTAGAAGAACAAATTCTAGAATTGTATGACAAATTCAGTCCCGTAAAAGTGTATTATGATTTTGTTTTTAATCCAAAAGAAGATGCTTTATTGAAGGAATGCAAGCTCAAAATTTCACATGAATATTTTCCAATTCAAGCCAAAGGGAAAAAGAAGAAACCCAAAATGAGACGCTCTGTAGCTCAAAAATACATCAAACATTTTATTCTCTTGGGCGTAGATCCTTTTGTGATTGCAGATGTGATGCTTTATAATATCGAAATTGCCCAAACTTTTGCCTCTGAAAATTTTATCAAACAGGATTTGTTTTATAAAAGTATGCACAATTCTTTCGATCAAGCATTAAATTTCATCATTACAAAAGGTATTATAGGAGAGTTTAAAAACCGAATATTGGCCATTTTTCAAGAGACTTTAGATCAAAAATGGAAAAATCATTACGATTTTAAGGTCAGTATAACTCTTTTAGAAGATTAAAAATCAACGTTAAAAATAATTTTAGTTCAATTCCAAGCAATAATTTAAAAAAAAAAGACTTGATAACTGTTTTTTAGGCGTATTTTTGCAAAAATCCAAAAATACAAGATGCATAAAGAGAGTTTAGAAATAGAAAATGAAACTAGAAAAGAGTTATACGCTTATCAGCAAGGAGATATTGATGCTATATTTGATCGTATAGACAATGCTCCTCCTCAGCATCATTTGCTATATCAATTGCCTACAGGTGGAGGAAAGACAGTAATTTTTTCTGAAATAGTTCGTCGATATTTATCACAACACGATAAAAAAGTGGTTGTATTAACGCATCGTATCGAGTTGTGTAAGCAGACTTCAAAAATGTTGAAAGGATTTGATGTTAAAAACAAAATTATCAACAGTAAAGTAAAAGAGCTTCCCGATCAAAACGATTATTCTTGTTTTGTAGCTATGGTTGAAACTCTAAAAAACCGTATCAATGACGAAAAATTACATTTAGACAATATTGGTTTGGTTATTATAGATGAAGCGCACTACAATTCATTTAGAAAACTATTAAAATCTTTCAAAAATGCCTTTATTCTTGGGGTTACAGCAACTCCATTGAGTTCCAATATCAAATTGCCAATGCATCAAAGTTACGATGAATTGATTGTTGGGGATACCATTAATTCGTTAATCGAAAATGGATTTTTGGCAAGAGCCACAACTTATAGTTATGACGTAGGTTTGACCTCGCTGAAAGTTGGTATTAATGGGGATTACACAGTAAAATCTTCAGATGACTTGTACACCAATCTGGTCATGCAAGAAAAATTATTGCATGCATACACAGAGAAATCTTTGGGCAAAAAAACATTAATTTTCAATAATGGTATCAATACTTCTTTATATGTTTATGAAACTTTTAGAGAAGCGGGTTATGGTATTCGACACCTTGACAATACGAGTAGCACCGAAGAGCGAAAAGAAATTCTTCATTGGTTCAAACATACCCCAGATGCTATTCTTACTTCGGTAGGGATTCTTACCACAGGTTTTGATGAGCCAACTGTTGAAACCATTATATTAAATCGAGCAACAAAGTCATTAACTTTATATTTTCAAATGATTGGACGTGGCTCACGAAAATTACCAGGAAAAGACGAATTTACAGTAATCGATTTAGGAAATAATGCGGCTCGTTTTGGTCTTTGGAGTGACCCTGTAAATTGGCAACATATTTTTAAATCTCCAGAATTCTATTTAGAGAATTTGCGCGATGATAATGAAATAGAAATGCACTTCAAATATAGTATGCCTCCAGAGTTGAGGGCCAAATTCAGCAAAACAGCTGATGTAACTTTTGATGTAGATGAAGAGCACAAACTTGCTATAGCTCAAAATCTTAGATCTAAAGTAGTTTTAGACAAATCTATCGATCAACACGCAGCAATGTGTGTAGATAATACTGAAGAATTGTTTGAAGCCAAAGCACTTTCAAAAGAATTGGAAGCTGATATCGAAGATCGTGTTAAACGTTTTTCAAAATGTCTTAGCCAATGTAGTAAAAACTATAGAGAATGGCTTTTAGATGATTACAAACAAAGGTTGACTTTGTTAATTGGGAAAAAATATCGTGAAAAAATCATGAACGAAGCTGATTAAAAAGAAACAGTTTACAGCATTTGTTAATCAATAAAAAACAAAAAATTATGTCAAAACAATTCTCAGATTTAGGAGTTTCAGAACTTTTACTAAAAGCGATTACCGAAATGGGAATTGTTAATCCGACAGAAATTCAACAAGCAATTATTCCGATACTATTATCGAATAATTCTGATGTAGTTGGACTTGCCAAAACAGGTACTGGGAAAACAGCTGCTTTTGGACTGCCAATTTTACAACTGATAGACCCAAAGTTGCAAAGCATACAAGCCGTAATTTTGGTTCCTACCAGAGAATTAGGTCAACAAATTTTTAATAATTTAGAGAATTTTGCCAAATATCTTCCAGAAGTTTCTATCGCTTCTATTTGTGGGGGTGTTCCAATTAAACCTCAAATAGAAAGATTAAAATCGCCAATACATATTGTCGTTGCAACTCCAGGTCGATTAATAGATTTGATGCAACGTCAATCCATCAATACAAAAGATACAAAGTTTTTAATTCTTGATGAAGCAGACGAAATGGTTTCAATTCTTAAAGAAGGATTAGACGAAATTATTGCCGAATTGCCCAAAAAATACAGAACCTTTTTGTTTTCGGCCACAATGCCTGGAACAATCAAGCAGTTAATCCAAAATTATTTGAATAAAAATGTTGTTCAGGTAAGCGCTAGCATGGAAACTGTAGGAAATCAAGGAATTGATCATAATTATATTGTTGTAGAACCAATTGAAAAATTGGATGTTTTGATGCATTTTTTGAATTCTAAAGAAGGGGAACGAGGAATCATTTTCTGCAAAACCAAAGCAGCAGTAAACAAATTAGCAAAAAATCTAGCTATAAATAAATTTTCTTCTGGTGCTTTGCACGGAAGTTTATCGCAAGGAATTCGGGACCGAATCATGAATCAGTTCCGTGAAGGACATATTAATATTTTGGTTGCTACCGATTTGGCTGCTAGAGGAATAGATGTAAAAGAAATTTCTTACATAGTCAATTACCATCTGCCAGATGTATATGAAACGTATGTACATCGAAGCGGTAGAACTGCAAGAGCTGGAGCCAAAGGACTTTCTTTAACTGTTTTACAACCAGAAGAAGTAGTCGAAATTGATGATTTTGAAAGAGAATTAGGTATTAAATTCATTAAATACGACAAACCAACTGAAACAAGTATTGAAGAAAATAATATGCTTTTGTGGGCTAAACAAATCTTCAAAACCAAACCCAACCATGAAGTTGATGCTGAGTTGAAAACTAAAATCAAAACAATATTTCATCATCTCACAAAAGAGGAATTAATAGAAAAGTTAATGGCTAGCTATTTGTTGCAAAACAAAATTGATACAGTTGAAAGAATGGTAAAAAAACCTAAAAAATAACGTTAAAGATAATAGAAGATTTAATGATAAAATCCAATCATGTGTTTCGAAAATGAAGCTTATGATTGGATTTACTATTTTAATTTAAATTAAATTTGGAGAAAAAATTAAATCTCTTCCATTACTTCTTTAATCAATTTCAAATTTTTCAATTTCTCTTGATGATCAAAAATAGGGCAGCTAATCATCAATTCGTCAATTTTAGATAGATTTATAAAATCTTTTAATTCCTTAATTAATGTTTCTTTGCTTCCGATAAAAGAACCGGCCGTCATCTGATTTACATGAAAACGAGCTTCCTCACTCATTTCATTCATAAAATCCGACAAAGATTCAACTGGTGGTTGAAGTGGTTTTCTATTATTTTGAACCAAATTTAGAAACATTTGATACATACTGGTTGATAAAATCTCTGCTTCATTATCAGTATCAGCTGCAATCACATTGACACAAGCTAAGGTTTTGGGTTCGTTTAGATATTGAGAGGGTTTAAAATTTTCTCTATAAAACTCAAAAGCCTGAAACATTTGTCTAGGAGCAAAATGTCCAGCAAAAGCATAAGGCAATCCATAGGCAGCAGCTAGTGTAGCACTATCCATACTAGATCCCAAAATCCAGATTGGAACATTAGTCCCTTCTGCTGGAAATGCACGAACTTTTGCATTCTCATTTTCTACAGAAAAATATTCTTGCAATGCAGACACATTCTTTGGGAATTTTTGCGATTCCTCAAAAAAATCCTTTCGTATCGCTTGAGCCGTTAACGAATCGGTTCCAGGAGCTCTTCCTAATCCTAATTCAATTCTATTTGGGTATAAAGTTGCCAAAGTTCCAAACTGCTCTGCAACAATCAAAGGAGAATGGTTTGGCAACATAATCCCACCCGATCCTACTCTAATATTTTTTGTCAAACTGGCAATATACCCAATCAAAACTACCGTTGCTGTACTCGCTACATGAGCCATATTATGATGTTCGGCTAACCAAAATCTTTTATAACCCAAATCATCAGCTAGATGAGCCAATTCTTTGGTTTTTTGCATCGTTTCGGTAGCGTTGCTGTCTTGTGTGATTATGGCTAACTCTAATAGAGATATAGGTATCGGTCTTTTCATATTGTTCTTTAATTTACACAAAAATAACCATAAACATCTCTTTCATTGAAACCTAAAATGTTAATTCAATTATAATTTTAAATCTCAAACTTTGCTAAAAACCCCATCAAAATCAAGATAAACAACATTTAAATATTGCTAAAACAAGCACAATATTTTGTCATTCTAATAGTTAAAAATTAAACTTTAATTATTTAATTTTATATTTCACCATAACCATTAAAATTCAGCAAAATGAGAATAGCAATTTTAGGGACTGGAGCTGTTGGAAAAACAATAGCTTCAAAATTAATCGAATTAGGACACCAAATCATGTTGGGCTCACAAACAAATACAAATGAAAAAGGCCTGGAATTTGTAAATAAGTATGAGAAAAATGTTGCTCTGGGAACTTTTGAAGAAGCAGCAAATTTTGGAGAAATTATTTTTAATTGTGTTCGAGGAGAATTTTCAATAGCAGCTTTACAATCAGCAAAAAGTGGAATTGAAAATAAAATTCTAATTGATATTTCTATTCCTGTTGATACTAGTCATGGAGCTCCAATTAGCCTTATTCCTGAACTTTGTAATACCAATTCATTGGGAGAAGAAATTCAAAAAAAATTCCCTTTTACCAAAGTGGTAAAAACTCTAAATACAATGTGGAGCACACTAATGGTGTTTCCTTCCATGCTTAAAGATGGTGATCATACTAATTTCATTTGTGGTAATGATGAAGAAGCCAAAACCACAGTAAAAAAATTATTGAAAGAAATTGGATGGAAAGATGAGAGCATTCTTGATTTGGGTGATATTGTAGGTTCTAGAGGAACAGAAGCAACAGTATTGTTATGGCTACGAATTTGGAATTCCACTAGCGGTACATTTAGCCTTAAAGTTGTTAATTAAAATAAGGAATCGCATCACAAAAATATTCAAATAATAAAGAGCCTATAAAAGTTAACCCTTTTGAAGGCTTTTTATTTAATATTTTATATTCAATATTAGTTAAAAAATCCAAAAACCAATGCTTCAACTCTCCTTAAAATAACTAATTTTGCAGTCTAATTTTTTTAACATGTCAAAGAAAAAATACAAAATAGCCGTTATTCAGTTAAATCTTAATGATGTAGCTGAAAATAACCTTAAAAAATGCATTTCTTGGGTACGCGATGCAGCAAGTCAAGGAGCAGAGGTGATTTCGTTACCTGAGCTATATAGCAGTCATTATTTTTGTCAAAGTGAAGATGTAGAAAATTTTGCATTGGCAGAACCATTATACAGTACTTCATTTGTTGCTTTTAGCGAGTTAGCAAAAGAATTAGGAGTTGTAATCATTGTTCCCTTCTTTGAAAAAAGAATGGCTGGAATTTACCATAATAGCGCTTACATCATTGATACCGATGGTTCAGAGGCTGGTTTGTATCGTAAAATGCATATTCCAGATGATCCCGCTTTTTATGAAAAATTCTATTTTACACCTGGAGACTTAGGTTTCAAAGCATTTCCTACTCAAAAAGGTAAAATTGGAACTCTTATTTGTTGGGATCAATGGTATCCAGAAGCTGCACGATTAACAGCTTTGCAAGGAGCTGATGTGTTATTCTACCCTACTGCTATTGGATGGCACCCATTAGAAAAAGAACAATATGGTGAAAACCAACACGGTGCTTGGATGAATGTTATGAAAGGTCATGCCGTTGCAAATGGTGTTTATGTAGCTGCTGCCAACCGTATTGGTTTAGAACAATATTTGCCAGATACCGCAGGAATTCAGTTTTGGGGGTCATCATTTATTGCAGGTCCACAAGGTGAAATTTTAGCGCAAGCATCTCACGATAAAGAAGAAATCTTAATTGCCGAAGTTGACTTGGATTTACAAGAGAATGTTCGTCAGAACTGGCCTTTCTTTAGAGACAGAAGAGTGGATGCTTTTGGGGATATTACTAAAAGAGCAATAGATTAAGCATGAATACAAACAGCAGAAGATTTCCTGCAGAATGGGAAAAACAACAAGGGATTTTATTGTGTTTTCCGCATAATGGAAAAGATTGGCCTGGAAAATATGAAGCCGTACAATGGGCATTTGTAGAATTCATCAAAAAAGTAGCAACTTACGAACAGGTTTTCTTAGTAGTTGCCGATGAAAATCAAAAAGAAAAAGTGAATGAAATGCTAGAAATGGCTCATGTAAAAATGGGACAGGTTTCATTCATTATCCATAAAACCAATCGTAGTTGGATGCGCGATTCTGGACCAATTATTGTAAAAAGAGGTGCCACTAGAGAAGCATTGAATTTTAATTTTAACGGTTGGGCCAAATACAAAAACATCAATTTAGACAAACATGTTCCTGCAAAAGTCGGAGAATTTTTAAATATTCCTGTAACTCAAGTAATGTACAAAGGAAAACCAGTTATTGTTGAAGGCGGTGCAATTGATGTAAACGGAAGAGGAACTTTGTTAACTTCTGAAGAGTGTTTAATGCACCCAACGATTCAGGTGAGAAACGAAAATTTTACCAAAGAAGATTACGAAGCTGTTTTCAAGGAATATTTAGGAGTTACAAACGTAATTTGGTTAGGTGACGGAATCGAAGGGGATGATACCCACGGTCACATAGATGATTTGTGTCGTTTCATTAACGAAGATACAATTGTTACTATAGTAGAATTAGATCCTAATGATAGTAATTACAAGCCTTTACAAGATAATTTAAAAAGGCTGCAAAATGCAAAACTTGAGGATGGTAAATCTCCAATAATTGTTACTTTACCCATGCCAAAACGCATAGATTTTGATGGATTGCGTTTACCTGCTAGTTATGCAAATTTTTTAATTTTAAATAACTGTGTATTAGTCCCAACATTTAATGATTCTAATGATCGTGTTGCTCTAAATATTCTATCTGAATGTTTTCCTGATAGAGAAATTATTGGTATTAGTGCGACTGATTTTATTTGGGGATTTGGAACACTTCATTGTTTAAGTCAACAAATACCTGAGTAAATTTTATTAAACTGATAAAAAAAAATGGCTGTTTCTTTTCTGAAACAGCCATTTTTTATCTATATAAATTGTTCTACTTATCTCTTGTAAAAGGGATTTTTTGATTATCACTAATAATCATATCAAAGGCATTTTTAGCCTCATTGAATTCGAAGATTACTCCAGCTTCTTTAGATTCAAATTTATCATTTCCGATCATAGTAAGACTAAATTTTGGATAATCGGTTATTTCTGCAAAAAGAACACTATTTTTTTCTGTGAATTCAATTTTCAACGGAGCTTTAGTTGTAGAGAACTTTCCTAAATATCCATCTAAAATAACATCTTTCTCTACTGTTCCACTACCCGATTTCCAAGTATTATTGCTCTCATTTACATCTGGAAACACATGAGCTGGATCAATTACAACGCTTTCAATTTCTTCTGTCGTATTTACTTTGAAAGACCAATCGTTATTACGCTGCCAAATTTCGACTGGCAAAGTTACACGAGTTACTTTTCCGCTTTTAGTCTTCACATCCATAATGACTGGCATTGGCATTTTTTCAAAATTCTCGATAGTAATTACAGCACCGTTGCTTGGATCATTTTTTACATATTTAACAGAGTTTACACCTTGATCCAATCTCCAATTGTTTATAAACCATCCTCTCCAAAACCAACTCAAATCTTCACCAGCTACATTTTCCATTGTTCTAAAAAAATCATCTGGAGCAGGATGTTTAAATGCCCAACGCTCGATATAAGTCTTAAATGCAAAATCAAAACGTTCAGGCCCTAAAATCTGCTCTCTTAACATAGTTAGCCCGCTACCCGGTTTGAAATAACACAAAAGACCAATGTTTTTTTCTTTCATATTATCTGGTGAACTCATCACGGGTTCTGTCTTTGGATTTGTAAAATAATCTGCATTTTTATGCATATCCATTACTTTACTTTTGTATTCTCCATTATTGAATTCATCTGAACTTATAGAATTGATAAAAGTATTAAAACCTTCATCCATCCATCCAAATAAACGCTCATTCGATCCCACAATCATTGGAAACCATCCGTGTCCAAACTCATGATCCGTTACACCCCATAAATCTTCACCTTTAGATTCCCAGCCACAAAAAACAATTCCGGGATATTCCATTCCGCCTTCATTCCCTGCCACATTTGTTGCTACTGGATAAGGATATTCGAACCATCTTTTAGAATAATTTTCGATAGAAGCTTTGGTATATTCAGTAGAACGTCCCCAAGCTTCATTTCCAGCACTTTCAACTGGATATGCAGATAAAGCCAATGTTTTTGCTCCACTTGGCAAATTTATCCTAGCACCGTCCAAAATAAATGCAGCTGATGATGCCCAAGAAACGTCTCTTGCATTTTTCATTTTAAAACGCCAAGTTTTCACTGTAGTTACCATTTTTGATGCATTGGCAGCAACTTCTTCTGCAGTACGAATCATTACCGTTTTTTCACTCTGTTTGGCTTCCAGAAGTCTTTTCTGTTCAGTAGCTGAATACACAGTAGTTGCATTCAATAACTCTCCTGAACATACCACAATATGATTGGATGGCGCTGTTATACTAACATCAAAATCCCCATACTCTAAGTAAAACTCAGATGCTCCCAAATACGGATTTGTATTCCATCCTCTTAAATCATCATAAACACACATACGAGGATACCACTGTGCGATAGTGAAAATTTTACCATTTTTGGTATCTAAAACACCTGTTCTATCAGAACCTTCTTTTGGAGATATATATGAAAAATCAATTTTAATTTTGACTACTCCTCCTTTAGGTTTCAAATCATCTGGAAGAAATATTTGCATTCTGGTGTCCGAAATGATATATTTAGCCTCTTTCTCAACTGTTTTGCCTTTGCTTGTTGTAGCAACAATCGAGACAGATTTGATTTTATGACCTCCATCAAAAATTTCACCTCTTGCCCCATTTCTACTACCTTCAAGCGGTATTAATGCATTACCTCTTGAATTGGATTTAAATAAATTTTGATCCAAATGCATCCAAACAAAAGACATTTTGTCGTTACTATTATTCGTATAAGTTACTATACCACTACCAACAATTTCGTTTGTATTTTCATTTAATTTTGCCGTCAATTTATAATCAGCTCTATTTTGCCAATAAGCATGACCCGGTGCTCCACTAGCAGAACGTGTTGCAGTACCATCTTTTGTATAAAAAATTGGACCAAAAGCATCATGATAATTATACTTCGATACTGGTGCTGAAGTTTCTTGACTCCATGAAATACAGAACACCATTAAAAAAGCCACTTGGAGTAAGGCTGCAAAACAATTGTTTTTCATATAGTAAATATTTAATTTTAAATAGTATAAGACAAAATACACAATCGCTAAATCGAAAACATTCATTGTGCTTATTTCAAAAAACTTATCTCTTACAAGCAAATTAATGGAAAAAAAATTGAATTCCATCAAAAAAATAAGAATTTGATTGAATTTTGCTTTAATTAAATTATTATTTTATTTCTTCAAATAAGATTAATAAAATACCTTTACGTGACTATTTTTAACTTTCAAAAAAAACTTTTATATTGTGACTACAATCCTATCTAACAAAAATTTAACTGCCGAAATAAAACATCTTGGAGCTGAATTGTGCTCATTAAAAGATAACACAAACAAAGAATACATCTGGAACGGAAATCCTGAATTTTGGGGTAAACATTCTCCTGTTTTATTCCCTATTGTCGGAACCTTAAAAGACAACACCTATTGTTATGATACCCAAACCTATCAATTATCACGACATGGTTTTGCTAGAGAAATGGAGTTTTCATTAATAGATAAACAAGAAAGTAGCGCCACTTTTTCGTTGATTGCTACATCGGAAACTAAAGCCAAATACCCATTTGATTTTGATTTGCATTTAATTTATACTTTAGAAAATAAAACCCTAAAAATAGAGTACAAAGTTTATAATAAAGGGGATAACAAAATGCCGTTTTCTATAGGAGCTCATCCCGCTTTTAATTTACCTAATAATTTTGAGAATTACAGTTTGGCCTTTGATCGTTTGGATTCATTAGATTATTTTCTATTAGAAGATGGTTTGATTTCAAATAAGACAACAAATTTAAAATTAGACAACGATCAATTACATTTGAATTACAAATTATTTGAAAATGATGCTTTGGTTATAAAAAATATTCAATCTAAATCGATTACCATTTTAGAAAATTCTATTCCCATTTTAAAGGTAAATTATCCAAATTTTCCTGATTTAGGAATTTGGACTCCACCAAATGCTCCTTTTATTTGTATAGAACCATGGTTTGGATATTCTGACACTGTTCTTAAGTCTGGTACACTTTTAGATAAAGAAGGGATTCAAATTTTAGAAGCTAATAGTGTTTTTCAAAGCGTTTTTAGTATTGAAATTTTATAAACGATTTCTAATGTTTATTTAGCCATCAAAATCAAAAAAATATGCTAGAAGTTAATTTTTTGCCTTTTCCTATTTTAAAAACTAAACGATTGCTATTAAGAAGACTTACTAAAATTGATGCCAAAACTATTTTATCTTTACGTTCAAACTTACAAGTGATGAAATACATTCCGAGGCCTATTCTCAAAAACGAAGAAGAAGCATTGGATCTTATTGCTGTTTTTGATGACAAGATTGAAAATAAAACAGGCATTAATTGGGGGATAGCCTTTCTAGATGAGCCCGAAAAAGTAATTGGGATTATTGGATATTATCGAATGAAATTAGAACATTATAGAGCTGAAGTTGGTTATATGCTTTTTCCAGAGTTTAATGGAAAAGGAATTATTTCAGAAGCTTTACAAACTGTAGCTCAATATGGTTTTGACGAAATGAAATTACATTCAATTGAAGCCGTTTTGGATCCCGAAAACATTGGTTCTGAAAAAGTATTGCAAAAAAACGGTTTTGTAAAAGAAGCACATTTGCTTGAAAATGAATTTTACGAAGGTCGTTTTCTGAATACTTTGATTTATTCAAAATTGAACAAATAAGTTTATAAAACGATTGTGCAGTTTTAATTTTTAATTCTCTGAATTCATTTTTGGAATTGTTTTTACATATAAATCTTCAACTTGCTTACGAGCCCATTCATTTTTTCGCAAAAATGTTAAACTCGATTTTACACTTGGATTTATATTAAAACATCTAATTTTAATAAGTTCTCCCAAAGTATCAAAACCATAAAAAGCGACTAAATTTTCAACAATTTTTTGAAGTGTTATTCCGTGAAGCGGATCTTTTGAAACTTGTTTTTTCATATGTACAAATTTATAGTATTTTATAAAAAACAATTGGTCTTTCATTAATTAGTTCCTAAATTTGCCTTATTATGCAAAAAAACATCAACATCCTTAATAAAAGAGCTCGTTTTGATTACGAAATCCTAGAAACTTACACCGCTGGAATCGTGTTAGCTGGAACAGAAATCAAATCTATTCGGTTAGGAAAAGCAAATATTACAGAAAGTTTTTGTGAATTCAATAGCAACAGTGAGCTTTTTGCAATAAACACCTACATAGAGGAATATAGTTTTGGAAATCAATTTAACCACAAATCCAGAAGTGAACGCAAATTGCTTTTGAACAAAAGAGAACTTAAAAGTTTGGCTCGAAGTGTTCAAGCAAAAGGACTCACTATCGTTCCTTTGAAATTATTTACCAATGAAAAAGGCTTAGCAAAACTACAAATTGGCCTCTGTCGTGGTAAAAAAACCTATGACAAAAGAGAATCGCTAAAGGAACAAGATACCAAAAGAGATTTGGACAGAATCAAAAAAGCATATTGAAAGAAAATTTCATTATTTTTTTTAAATAGTAATCGTTTTTGTAATTAAATATCTGATTCTCCGCAAACACACCTAATATTTTTAGTATATTAGCGCTCAAAAAGCAGGGATTATGAACATATTCAGTTTTACGGCTCATTTCGGTTCGGAGGAAGATTGTCGTTTGCATTTCAAGGAGCAGCGTGATAAGGAAGGGGTTGTCTGCAAGCGATGCGGGGGCACTTCCCATTATTGGTTACAGGGTAAATGGAGTTATGAATGCAAAGGTTGCCGTTTCCGCACCTCGTTGCGCAGCGGTACGATCATGGAGAGCTCCAAGCTGCCGTTTCTGGTGTGGTACAAAACGATGTTCCTGATGAGTTGCACAAAAAAGGGATTCTCCACCAACGAACTCCAGAAGCAATTAGGATTGAAGCGTTACGAACCGGTATGGGCGATGGTACACAAACTCCGCAGGGCGATGGGCAACCGGGATGCAAGGTATACACTGGAAGGGATGATAGAACTGGATGAGGGTTACTTTTCGGTGGCCAGTAAGGAAATCGAGCGAGGCAAGGGTACACGTGGCCGGGGAGCCGAGGGAAAGCAGAACGTT